>NZ_JAVDPZ010000032.1:0-45878 GCF_031453995.1 Nitrobacter vulgaris
CAAAGGGATCAACCTAGCCACTGGACGGTTTTTACTCCGCCCGCACCGACATCACGCCGGCGCTCCGTGGCCTACTTTGTCACCGCCACGCACAGACGCCCGATGCGAAGCGGAAAGCGGTGGCTCGCGCCTGCGAGGTGCATGGGGTGAGCCAGCGTCGGGCGTGCCAGGCTCTAAGCATCGACCGTTCAACGGTGCGCTACACCAGCATCCGTCCGGACGACGGTCCGTTGCGCGAGGCGATGAAGGCCGTGGCGGCGGAGCGCCGGCGGTTCGGCTACCGCAGGATCCACATCATGCTGGAGCGGCAGGGTATCGTGATGAACCAGAATCACCGAAGCGGCTGAATTTCAGCGGTATTCGGCGAACGCCATCTGCGTCACGTGCTGCTCTTGTATATGAACTACTACAACCGCGCGTGCACCCATTTGTCATTGAACAAGGACGCGCCTATATCACGTGCCGTCGAGACAGCTGGACGCATTCTCTGTCGACCAATTCTGGGCGGACTGCACATCAATATGTTCGGATTAATTTGCGGTAGGCACAAGGTTCAGGCTGCACTATCTCCGTATTCGACGTAGTTTATTTCGCCACCAGGAAATCCTGTACTTTTGGAATTGACGGCAATTCGATATAGGTGAAGTGCCACCACTCGCGGTCATAGTTCTTAAACCCGTGGGCCGCCATCGAACCGACCAACAGGCGCCGATTTTCACGTTGTTCCGAGGTTATTTCGCTGCTAGCCGTATGGCTCATCGGATCGAAGCAGTCAAAGGTCGTCCCCATGTCCAAGCTGTTGTCAGGCTCGCGCGACGTGCTTGCATTGCAAGGCGCGTAAGTCGCATTTGGATCTGCCTTCGAGGATGCAACCGGAAGCTTAACGAGCGTCAAATCAACCGCTGCTCCCGTCGAATGTACGGAGCTACTCGCAATGTAGCCGAGCTTAACCAGATCGCTGCGTTGTGTCCTGGGCCAAAACTGCGCCTCGCCCGGTTCAGGATTCCCTACCCAATGCATGAAAGATCTTACCGCGCGGACTGGACGATAGCAGTCGTAGACCTTGAGGGAGAGACTGCGTTGCCGCAGGTCGGCCTGTACGAGCTTTAAGGCCTCGGCGACTTGCCGCAAAAGGATGCACTCGCCCGCGACATATCCAGGCACCCGCGCGCCTGTAAAATTTGCTCGGCCTGCGTAGCGAATGTCCTGGAGTATACTTGCATCGATGTCACTCAAGTAAACGAATTTAGACGGCAATCGTGACCGTTCGGCACCACCACCGGCTGTCGCGACCAAGCAGGATGTCGCGCCAATTACTGCCAATCCCAGTTGCCGCACAGCGCTGCCTCTTTTGTTTGTTCAGAACCGCAAATTCTATCTCCGATTCCTTCTTCAGTCCCTACAAATTGGGCCGCTAGGTCGAGACCGACCGCATCCCGCCTAGACATGGGAAGAACACGAAATCCGTTGGCCTCAGCCGGCATCGGTAGGCGCTTCAGTCGCTCGGCTTCGAGCACTTCCAAGACCGTCTGTTTGGTCGGGCAATGCCAGGATCGCGCCGCACAACGTGGTCTTCAAATATGTGGCAATTTCGTGACAATTGTGGCACGCTAACCGTTGATAGTTCGCCGGCCATTCGTCCGCCTTCGGCTGTCGTTGGCCTGATACTGATGGCGCGATCAATGGGCTGCCTTTTCATCAGCCACTCGAGTCTCAACAACGATAAGGCCCTCGCCGTACGCGATTGGCTTGCAGAAAACGGCTGGACCGATGTCTTCCTTGACCTAGATCCACAGTCCGGCCTGGCGCCAGGCGAGCTCTGGCGTCAGGCGCTTGCGGCTGCCGCTGATCGATGTGAGGCCGTGCTGTTTCTGATCTCGCCACAATGGATCGCGTCTAGCTGGTGTTTCAACGAGTTCTTGCTCGCCAAGCAGCTGGGCAAGCCGATTTTCCCCGTTATTGTTGCCGACATTGACCTTCGCTCTTTGCCAAGCGAGATAACCGCCAATCATCAGGTCGTCGACTTGGTTAGGGACCCATACGGCTGGGAACGGTTGAAGCATGGGCTAAAACGAGCCGGGCTTGATCCTGAGACATTTCCCTTCTCGCCGGGTAGGCGTCCTTTTCCCGGGTTCGAACCGCTAACTGAGCAGGATGCGGCAATATTCTTCGGACGCGAAGCCCAAATCATACGCGGCTTAGATCGGCTGCGGACAATGAGCGAGGTGGGAGCTGAGCGCATGTTGGTCATTCTCGGCGCGTCCGGCGCCGGGAAATCGTCCTACCTTCGCGCCGGGTTATGGCCCCGACTCAAACGCGACGATCGCAATTTCCTATTACTTCCAGTGATCCGCCCCGAACGGGCGGCGCTTACCGGAAAGTTCGGATTGTTTGTTGCGCTGGAATCTGCTTTGGCCGAGACCCGTGATGACTCGGAGCCCGTTCGCGGCTTGCCGCGATCTCGCGCCGGAATCGCCGATTTAGTCAACGCGGCGCCGAACGGCTTTTTCCGCCTGCTCGCCAGTCTGCGCGCCGCAAGGGTGGCAGCCCTCCTCAAGCATACCGGCAAATTGCCGACGGTCGTCATTCCGGTCGATCAGGGCGAGGAATTGTTCAACGAGGAGGGCAGGCAGGAGGCCGGCCGTTTCATGGACCTCATTGCTGCGGCGTCAGCCCAAGACTTGGGGGTGATCATCATTGTCGCGATGCGATCAGATTCTTTTCCGCACCTCCAAAACGAACCGAGGCTTGTCACGGTGCGGAAAGTACCCCACGATCTCCCGGCCCTCCCGGTTGGCTCGATGCGCGTCGTTATCGAAGGTCCTGCACGCATTGCCAAGCCTCCGATCAAAGTCGATCCCGACCTGGTCGACGCTTTGCTCGAAGATTCGAGCGGCCCAGACTCGCTTCCCCTGCTCGCTTTCACGCTAGGGCGTATGTTACAGGATTACGGCGCTGAGGGGAAGCTCACGCTCGCCCAATATGACCGCCTCGGCCGGCTCAGCGGAGCTGTTAACGCAGCAGTGTCTGAGGTCTTAGAGCAGGGTATGAGGTTGGGCGCGCTCCCGCGCGACAAGGCCGCGCTCGACTCCTTGCTCCGAGAGACCTTCATCCCGCACCTTGCCCGCGTCAACAAAGCCGACCAGTTCGTGCGTCGCGTGGCGGTCAGGACCGAGTTGCCTGCTCGCTCGCTCGCGGCGGTCGACCTGTTGGTCGAAGCCCGCCTCCTGTTGCGCGACCGGCGTTCGTCCAGCGACGCCGATGCCGACATTATCGAAGTGGCACATGAAGCCTTGTTGCGCGAGTGGCCCGCGCTGCGGGGCTGGCTTGAAGCCGACCGCCAATTCCTGATCGGTAAGGATCAACTCGCTGAGGACATCGCGAATTGGCGCAACGCCAGTCCTGGGCAGAAGGACGAAGGTTTGCTTAGCGGATTGAACCTAACCCGCGCCCGTCAATGGTTGATTGAACGTCAACCACAGGATTTCAATAGCGAGGAGCGTGAGTACATCGCTGCAAGCATTGCTCGGGCCGAAGCCGCCAGCCGCCGCAGGCGTCGCGTGAGCCTCGCGGCGGCTTGTGTTCTGCTGGCGATCACCGGCGCCGCCGTCTGGGAAGCGATGCAGGCCGCCAAGGCGCGGAGCGCCGCGGAAAGCCGGCTCGGTCTGGCCCGACGAAGCGCCGAGGATTTGGTGAAGCTGATCGCCACCGATCTTCGCAGCGTCCAGGGCATTCAAATCCAGACGCTCGAACGACTGCTGCAAACGACAAAGAGATCATTTGACGAACTCTCTTCTGCCGTCGGCGACGATCCCAAATTCAGTCAATATCGCGCCCAAATGATGAGCGAATTCGGCGAGACCTACCTGAAGGCTAAGGGATTGGACCAGGCCAGCAGCGCCTACGAGGAATCCCTGCAAATATACCGCAGCCTTGCCGCGAAAGATCCCGCCGCGGTTACTTGGCAGCGTGGGGTTGCCGACCAGATCGAGCATATCGGCCTGGTGCGCCAGCAACAGGGCCGGATTGAGCCTGCGATGGAGAGCTTCCGTCGAGCGCTCGCTATCCGGTACCCCCTAGCCGATCGCGAGCCAAACAGTGCTATCTCCCATCGCGACCTCGCATCCTCGTATTACAATATCGGCGAGATCCAAATGGTGCGTCGCATGGCGTCGGACTCGCTGGCAAGTCACAATCGAGCCCTTGAGGAGCAGCAGCGCGCACGCGCTATCGATCCTAGCAACCTCGATTTGCAGTACAAACTGTCGTTAATCCATGTGAGTATCGGCGTCGCGCACGAAGCGCTCGGGCAGCGAGAGAAGCGGCTGGAAAGCTACTTGACTGCTTTGGCTATTCGCAAGCAGTTGGTGGAAACTAATCCGGATAATTCCGACTGGAAACGCATGCTGAGTTGGGCGTACTTCTGGATCGGCGGGTACTATTTGGACGAGGGAAACCTCGATGATGCGCTGAAGAACTTCAGACCGTGTTTGGACTTGCGCCTGTCGCTTACCAAGAGCAACCCAGCCGATCGCGTGGCCAAGTACGACCTGGCGTGGGCCTATCATGATCTCGGGATAGTGTTCCTAAAAAAGCGCGATGTGGCTGCGGCCGAGGCGAATCTCAACGACGCCTTCAGCCTGCGTAGGGATCTGGTCGAGCTCGACCCAAACAATGCGAAGTGGCGAAAGGACTTGGCCTTGTCCCACGAGACGCTTGGGGATCTTGCAAGCGCTCGGAACGATTCAGTGGCAGCGCTTAAGCAGTACAGTTTGGCGGTCAAAACTATGGAAGATTTGATCAGCGGGGCCCCGACCAGTGCAGGATGGCGCGACAGCCTCGCCGTAATTTATAACAAGGTTGCAGTTATTGAAAGATGTCAAGGTGCAACGGACGCAGCGCTTCTCAACTACGAGAAAGCTCTACGGATTCGGAATAAGCTTCTAGACGAGAACCCACATGATTTTGGGACAATCCTGCGCGTCGCGAGATCCGAAAAACTTGTCGGTGAGGCGCTTGAACTGCGCGCGGATCTCGAGCCAGCGCTTACTCACTACCGTCGGGCACTCGAGCTCGCTAGACGCATGCTCGACACGCATCGGGACGATGCGACGATGACAGACTTTTTGCGAACCGTGCAAGGACGACTTGACCTACCCGCGGGCGGCGACCCATCGGACAGAGGCGTGCGTGCATGTGGCGCCGGCATCGGTCTCCAAGACCTGTCTGGTGCGCTTCGATAACAGCAAATTCTCAAAAGCTGCCAGCGCGGTCGGGAGCGCCGAGAATCCATGGTGAGCTTCTCAAGCTTGGTACCGAGATCGGCCAGACCAGCGTCGCCAAGTATATGGCGCGGAGGCGGGCCTCTCCGTCACAAGGATGGAAGACGTTCCTTCGTAACCATGCTGACGGGATCGCGGCGATGGACCTTTCGTGGTGCCGACAATCTCGTTCCGACTAACGCGATCCGCATGATGGCGCGCGCGCCGAAAAGCCGTGCTGGCTGCCACTTCGGCGCAGCGATCGGGCTGCGCTCACTGCTGAAGGATTTCAAACCGGAGATACCGGACTGGGCCTTCGATCAGCACACGCTGGCAGGCCGCAGGCTGGGCCGTGGCCTCGATCATTTCCGCCGCGAGGGCGCGAGGCTGATCCCGCCACCGACAGAGCCGGACCCGTTCGAGGCCGAGGCCTTTCGGTTCTGGGCGATCAAACAGCGGGCAGGCCCGTAAACGTCCGATCCGGCCCAAGAGTCGACGTTCTAAGCAGCCCTGATACAGCTTTGGCAGTTTGCAAAGTAAACCCGGCGCTGGGGGAAATCTCGGTGTCCTCCGATGGGGCGCGTCGATCATATGACCACTGAAGAGCGCGACGTTCTGAGGCGGATCGTCGGCAAGAACCATTGCCAATTTAGGCCGCGAGCGTAACCGAGTTGTGATGATTTGTCGAAGCCTGATAGTCGCCGTAGACGACGGTTATCGCCTAATCTTCTAGAGCCGAAACACTCCTAGGCATCAGCGTCACCCAAGGCTGGGACTGGGTTGTAAGAGATCGGCGACTTTCAGAAATTGTGGTCAGGAAATACGGGAGAGATCTCGGAGGTTCAGGAGAGCACATGAAATCAAAATCGAGCAAATCTATTGGCAGTTTTTCGTCGCTCCGCAACAACCCTTTTCATATTTCGAAGCGCTGTTTGGGCAAGCAACCATTGATCTAGATCAAACAGAAATCCAGGCACCTAGCAATTCTATGGGCTTTTACCCTCACGCCACAATTAAATTGTGCATATGAAAAATGAGCATATTCTGGACGATCACCGTCGGACTTTTTGTGGGCGTCATAGCGAAGTGCGCCATACTTGGCGACAATGAGCCCTCAGGCTTCATTGTGACGACCGTCCTTGGCATCGTGGGCTCATTCGTAGCCTCCTACCTCGAGCAAGCTCTCGGTTGGTATAAAACGAGCGAAGGCGCCGGTTTCATCGGCTCCGTCGGCACTACTGCTGATATACGGCTTCGTTGCTGCGAAGCGGCGAGCGGTTTGACCTGATTTTGACCCGCGGTCACCCGTATGGTTGACCTGATAGAACCTCGGAGAGCGCGTCATGGCTCTTGAACCGGTATTTGTCAGCCATCGCGCCGAATACGGCCGCATTGCCTGCGCGTTGAAGCAGGTCATTGAGGCCGCATCCCATGGCCAGATCGACGTTTTCATCTCGGAGGACATCCCGCGCGGCAATGAATGGCGGCCCGCCATCGAGAAGCATTTGCGTGACGGCCAAAGCCTGTTCCTGATCTACGGCGCGCCTTACGAGGACTGGTCGTGGTGCTTCTACGAGGCCGGTTATTTCGCCGCCACCAGTGCCCGGGCGTCCGACCGGCAGACCTACTGTCTCATTCGCCCGAATGTCACCCCGCCGAGCCCGCTCAGCCATTTGCAGATGGTGACCAGCAAGAATCAGCTCATCAGGGAACTGATCGAGCTGTTGCGAAAAAACGTCATCCAGTTCGACGCCGTCGAGCTGCGGCAGATGGTCGACTCGCTGGAACAGGGCCTGTTCGGCGATATCCGGGAATTCGACGGCTATTCGCGCGTCCGTTTCATTGCGTCCGATGCCGACCTAGCCAAGGGCGAAATCCCTGCTGAGGCTGCGTTCACTGGCGACGATACCGTGCTGGGCGATCTGTTCACCGTTCAGGCCCCGTCGGTGCCCTGGTGCAAGATCCAGAAGCTGGCCTACTCGGACACGGGACGACAGAACTTCGTCTACAAGTGGCTGGTGGAAGCCCGCCAGATCATTCTCGCCTCGCGGGAAAACCAGTTGGTGGCGCCGCAGACCGTCCTGATTGGACGCGGTGGTAGACGCTACCGGACCCTGCTGCTTCGCGCCCGCATCCAGGGCGACGGTATCTATTGCGGCGAATTCCTGGCGATCGAGGAAGTAGGCGGGCCGCTGACGGGATTGCCGATTCGGCAGCACTCGCTGCTCACCGCCATACGCATGGGATACCGCTTCAGGTCCGAGGTGATCCAGAAATTTCCTGGCGACTTCGATCTCCAGTCGCAGGAGGAATGGCAGCGGCGCATCGAGCAGATCCCCCGCATCATAGAGGACCTCACGGCGGAATCGCGCACGCGCGGCAACATCACCACGGAAGATTTCCTGGCGGCATTCGACGATGCCGAAGCCGAACGGCTGGCAAAGCTGCTCGACTACTGGCCGCTGCTGATGCGGGAAATCTACAAATCATTGGGCCTCGCTCCGGACGGAAAAACGGTGGTTGCGCCAGGCCTCGACGGGACGGACATCGAGCGGTACCGGACCGCCTTCAACGCGATGCGGCTGCTCAACATCGAATTCCTGTCGCGGTGCTGCGCGCGCGTGTCGCAGTTGATGAAGCGGTCCGAGCACGAGCTGAGCGACAACGCCAAGGCGCTCGAAGATGCCGTCAAAGCGCTGTCGGACCCGACGCTCATGTCGGCGGCTTAAGGCGCGGCGGACGGTCGCGCAGGGGCAGCCGCATTTCTTTCTTGAAACGCGATTTGCTTCAAACTTGGCTCGACCGCCGGCAAGCGATTTTGCCGATTGGTCGCGCGGTGCAGGGGGTTGACGATGGTGCGCATTCTCGTTCCAGGGGCTACCGATCCGGCTCCACCCCAACCGGACCTTGGAGAGCTGCACAAATTTGGTGCGCGAGCGGAGAATCCGCAGGCCGTCCGGGTCGGCGCACGCCGCGCCGGTGAACCAATCCAGCAACTCGATGTGAACGCCGATACGCTCGTCGAGCTGACGCTAGATACTGGCGCGCGGTTCTACCATCGGTACGACCAACTCGCGGCAGATCTGCCTACCACCAGCACCCGGGGTGCCGGAAAGGATGCGGACACAATCGCGCTGCCGGTCTTCCTGCCAGGGCCGGCGACCCGGGCCGGCGCGGACGGGACGACCATCGAGTCCGTGCGCACGTTTGATCTCGACCTCTCCGCGCTCGGCGATGTCGCCGGAAGCCTGGCCGGCAAACCGATTGCCCAAATGTTCGACAACCGGCGCAAGGACGAATACGGCCTGCGAACCTGGTCGCTCGACAATGGCGAGTTCGGTGCAAATCCGATTGCCGCGAGCGATCTGACCGGAAGCGACCCAATCCTGCTGTTCATCCACGGAACAGGCTCCAGCACCGTAGGGGGTTTCGGTGCGATCCCCTGGTCGAAACCGGGCACCGCCGCACCGCGCGTCGCGACGGTCAAAAAGCTCCGGGACACATATGGCAATCGCATCGTCGCGTTCGACCACCCGACCCTGAGCGTAAGCCCCATCGACAATGCCATCGATGCGCTCGAGGCATTGCCCGCAGGGGCGCGCCTGCATGTCGTAACCCACTCCCGAGGTGGGATGATCGGCGAACTGCTCTGCTGGCCCCAGCGAGCTGACGGCAAGGCGCTGTTTGCAGACGAGATCGGTAAGATTCAACTGCGCGCGGATGGCGTTGGGCAAGACTACAGCGAACAACTCGCTAAACTCGCCGAACTCGGTCGCCTACTCCAAGAGAAGCGGCCGATCATGGAACGGTTCGTCCGGGTCGCCAGCCCGGCCGCCGGGACTACCTTGGCCTCGGGACGTCTCGATAACTGGTTGTCACTCGCGACCAGCGTTCTCGATCTGACCGGCCTTGGCGGTTCGCAGCTTTACCAGTTCCTGAAGGGTTTTTTGCTCGCTGTGGTAAAGACACGGACCGACCCGCGATCGGTCCCCGGTCTGGAGGCGATGATGCCGGGCTCGCTGCTGACCATGCTGCTGAACCGGCCGGGCATCGAAACCAAGGCGGATCTGTCGGTCATTGCCGGCGACATCGAAGGCGCGTCCCTCATCGCCCGGCTCGGCCTCAGGGCCGCGGACTGGTTTTACGGCGGCGATCATGACCTCGTCGTCGACACCCTATCGATGTACGGCGGGCTAGCGCGCACCAACCGGGCCGCTCGGTTTTTCCTCGACAGGGCAGACACGGTCAGCCATTTCAACTATTTCCGCAACGACAAGACCCTGGGCAAGATGACCGATGCGCTACTGCGTTCGACCGATGACGATGCCGGATTTCAACGCATCGAACCGACGCAGGAAGTCAGCGACTTCCTGTCGCGAAAGCGCGCCGGCGCGCCCCGTCCCGCCGTCATCCTAATTCCGGATTGCATGGGCTCGCATCTGTCCGCGAATGGCATGCGCATCTGGATGGATCTGGCCGCACTCGCCGAGTTCAAACAATTGCAGCTTGATCCCGACTTCCCGCTCACGCCCGACACGCTTGTCGCCGACGCTTACACACCTCTGGTGAAGCGCCTTTCGGAATCGTGCGATGTCGTACCGTTTGCCTATGACTGGCGCCTGTCCCTGGCCGACAGCGGCGGCCACTTCGCCAAACTGGTGCGGGCCCAGCTGGCGGCAAATCCGACGCAACCGGTCAGGATCATTGCTCACGGCGCGGGAGGACTTGTCGCGACTGCCGGATTCGCCGTCAACAAGGATCTTCGCGAACAGTTCGCGGGCCGCCCCGGTGCGCGCATCCTGTTGCTCGACTTGCCGCTCGGCGGTTCAGCCCGCATCGCCCGCCTTCTGCTTGGGCTCGACCGGCTGACCCAATACCTAGCGCTCCTGACCTTCGCGCCCGCAAGCAAGGACATCACCTCAGCATTCCAGGCCTTTCCGGGGCTGATCGACGTGCTCCCGGCAGAATTACTCGACCGGGCGCTGTGGCAGCGCTTGCAAACAAACGGAGCCGGCGCACCCGCCGATGCGCTGCTGGAGGCAGCCCGCAAACAGCGCGACAAGATGGGCTCCCTTGCAGCTCTCAAGCTCCCTCTGGTGCAGGTGAACGGAACACCTGCCCTATCGATGACTGTGGAGAATGACAAGGTACGGTTTTTCGCCGAAAGCGCGTCGGCGAAAACGGCGGCCACCGCTGCCGTACCGGGAAACACCTGGTGGGCACAAGCTCAACCCGGCGAACTCGCCGCGTTCGAGCCCGCCCTTGACGCCTACATGGAGCTGCTCGCGAGCGGGACGACCAGCCGCCTGCCACAACAGCCGCCGTCACCATCCGCCGGCGGCGTGCCCCTCGAACTGCGCGAGGACACTCCGAGCATGTTTCCGGACGGGCAAGAAATCGTCGCCGCTGCGTTGGGCTATACGCGCCGGCCGGCAGTCGAAATCAGACGCACAACCATCATCCGACTGACGCATGGCAATCTCGCCTTCTCGCGCTGGCCTGTCGCAGTCGGGCACTACGAGGGTGACACGCTGGCCGGCGGCGAGGGTCAACTCGATCGGGCTCTAAATGGCCGGCTCAGCCGCCGGCGCGACACCCGCGTCTATCCGGGCCGGATCGGCACCGCGGAGATCGTCCTGAACCCCACCGGGGTGCCGAAGGGCGCGGTCGTCATCGGTCTCGGCGCGATCGGCGCGCTCACGCCAGGGGATCTGAATCGCACGGTTTCAAAGGCGCTGCGGCGTTACGCGCTTGCGGTCCGGGAAAGCCGCATGCTGCCGGCCGGCGAGATGGGAATCTCAATGGTCGTGATCGGCACTGGCGAAGGCGGGCTGAAGACGGCCGACGCCGTCTCGGCTCTACTCGACGCGCTGAAATACGCCAACCTGATGCTGGGCGACGATGCATTTACCGACGTCGAGTTTGTCGAACTGTACCGTGACCGGGCGATCGCGGTCGCGCATACAATGGCACGCCTCGAACCGGGAAGACCAGGCGCCTATCCCAACTTTTCATTCGACGGCCTGGTGCAAACCAAAAACGGGGGACGCCGCCAGTCACCGCCGCTGGAGGATTCGTCATGGTGGCGACGGCTGAAGATCGAAGCGCTAGAGGGCGGCAAGCTGCAGTTCTCCGACCTCACCGATCGCGCACGACTTCCGGTACGCCCGGTCGCCAACCAGTACAAGGTGTCCGAGTTTGTGACGAGCGCCGTGACCGAGAAGCTCGGAACGAAAGAGCACTCCGCCGCTGGCACGCTTTATGAACTGCTGCTGCCCGCAGACTTCAAGCGCGAGACGGGCGATGACCGCGGGCGAGTCCTGGTCCTCGACCCTGTCACCGCGAGCTATCCTTGGGAACTGCTGTGCCGGCCCGGACGCGCCGACGAGAAGCCATTGTCGGTACGCGCCGGAATGGTCCGCCAGCTCACCGGGACTGACACCCCCGAGCGGTCGATCGTGGCGACCGGGACGACAGCGCTGGTCGTGGGCAATCCACCAACCGGACTTCCGGAATTTCCCCCGCTCCAAGGGGCAGCCGAGGAAGCGAGGCTGGTCGCCGGCTTGCTGGAGAAGCAGTGCTTCGAGGTAATGGACCGCATCGAGTGCGCCGACACCCGCGGCAGCCTTCCGGCGATCCTGTGCGGTCGCTGGCGGATTTTGCATCTGGCGGGTCATGGAGCCGTGGACGTCAAGCGTGGCGACCGCATGGTTACCGGCATGGCGATCGAGCACGGATCGTTTTTCGAGCCTGCGGACGTCGCGCAAATGGAGGCGATTCCCGATTTCGTGTTCATGAACTGCTGCTATCTGGGACACATCGATCCCAGCGCTGAACGCAAGGCAACCGCCCGCTTTCATGAACTGGCCGCCAATATCGCGACGGCATTCATCAAGCTCGGTGGGCGCGCAGTGATCGCCGCCGGTTGGGCGGTCGACGACGGCGCCGCCAAGTGTTTCGCCGAAGTGTTTTACAATCAGTTCCTGGCCGGAGCTTCGTTCGGCGACGCCACGCTCGCTGCAAGGCGCGCGGTTTTCGAGAGCTTCCCCGGGACAAACACTTGGGGCGCTTATCAATGCTACGGCGATCCCGCCTTTCGATTGTTCCTCGACGGTGCACGGACCCAGTCTCCGCGCACGCAAGACAAGTATGTGCACGTCGAGGAACTAATCGCCGATATCCGGGACATCGTTCAGGACACCCAGACGCTGGCGACGCGCGATCCAGCGCCGTTGCGAGAACGGCTCCTCGCGATCGCGGCCAGTTCGTTTGCGACCAAGTGGGCGGACAATCCCGAGCTGCAGGCGGTACTGGGGCAAGCCTATGCGGAGATGCAGCTGATCGACAAGGCGATCGAGGCCTACACGCTTGCGCTCAAGGCGGAGCAGGCGCAGGCGCCGATTCGCGTCATCGAGCAGCTTGCAAACCTAATGGCACGTCGGGCGGCCATCGAAAAAGCAAAGCGGGGTGATCCGAAGAAGGAGATCAATGAAGCAATTGCGCTGCTGATGAGTCTGCCGAAGCTCGCCGACGGCGGGGTGACGGCGGAACGCTGGTCATTGCTCGGGAGCTGCAGCAAGCGCCTCGCGCAAGTTACAAGCGGCGATGAACGGATCGGTGCACTGAAGGAAATGCGCCGGTGCTATGGCGAGGCCTTCAGGCGCAAAGAGGCAGGCGGGAAATTCGACACCTATTCGCTGCTCAATCAACTGCTGGCGGATACACTTCTGGGTCTGTTCGGCATTGCGGCCAATGACAAGGAGCTAGGCATCGATCTGGATGAAGGGTTGCTTCGCGCCGAGAATGAAGCCCAGACGCTCGACAATTACGACCCAAATTTCTGGAACGGTGTGGCCCTCGCGGACGTCGCGCTCGGACGGGCGCTTCTGTTGGGTCAGCTCAACGAAAAGGTTCAGCAGCAGGTGATCGCAGCTTATCTGCGACCATGGCGCCGTGGTGCGTCCGCGCTTCAGTTCTCGTCTGTCCTCGAGCAGATGGAGTTCCTGATAAATATACTTGCTAGCCACCCGGACTTGGGCGGGGGGATCGGCTCGATCGCGGCGCAGCTGCGAGGCGCAACCGGGGTTGCGTGAGAAAGACGGATGCGTCCTGCGGCGCGCCTAACGAAAGGCGACCGACAGCTAGCAAAACGACAAGCGAAAAAAAGAGGCTTGGGGCAACAGCGTTCCTTTATTACTTAATAGCTGAGCTCGAAGCGGCTGAGACGGAAGTGTGTACGGGGCGCAGCCGCTCGAAGCACGGCTTGTAAGTCTCCGCTTCGTCGATTTGAAACTCCTATTTAGATATCGCCATCGTTCGCAGGGCGACGTACACCATCGTTATGGAGTGCAGCCGAACATGCTGACGCTGCATAAAGCAACCCCGAGATGGAGTGTTTGAGAAAGCCATGAGACTATTAGAAGAGCTGACTGTAGTTCGTCCTGATGAACCTCGCAAGATTGAGCTTCTCCAGGGCGACTTGACTTGCATACCCCAGGAACATGCTGTCGATGTCCTCGTGGTCTCTGCCTTTCCTAACGACTATTTGCCAACACAAGGCTCATTAATCGGTGCGCTTCACCGCGCCGGTCTTTCCGTTGGAGATCTCGCCAGAGACAAGCAAGCCGACCTTCGTCAGCAATTTTCATGCTAGCTTTCTAAACCGGTGTCCGGCGATTTTACTTTTCGACGTGTTCTATGCGTCGAGTCCGGTTGGCGCGGAACTACCTTTGAAATCACAGATGATCTATTTCGCGCACTCGCGCCATACCTGTTGACCGAATTTCCAAGCAGCTCGGTTGCGATGCCACTAATTGGGACAGGCGACCAGGGGTGTAACCAGGAGCAGATGCTCGGCGCTATTCTGCATGCTGCAATCAGCTGGATGGAACGTGGTCTCCCATTGCGTCTTCTCAAGATCGTTGTGCGTGGCGAAGAGGCGGCTGAACGGGCACGAGCGACGTTTACTGCTCAGAAATCCAAACAATTATCTGAGGGCACACGCTCTACACGCGCTCCTAGTTCCGATAGCAGCGACTTCGACGTATTTGTCAGTTACGCTCGTAAGGAGAGCGACATGGCCAACTACCTCGTAAGTGAGCTCCGAGCTTCATCGAGCCAGATCCGCATCTTTTTTGACCAACGTAGCTTGCGCGAGGGCGCGAGCTGGACATGGCCGGTTGCTAATGCGCTGGACGCATCAAAACGCGTCGTAACGCTTTACTCACCGGATTTTTGGTCCAGCAAGAACTGTCAGATGGAATTCCTTGCAGCGTTCACTCGACAGAATGACACGGGTGAGACGGTCCTCTTTCCCGTCTTCTTGACTGACGCCAATATCCCATACCTCTTCCGGACCCTACAACACGTGGATTGTCGTATCAGTGATAAGACGAAGGTCGCGCGTGCTTGCTCACGGCTTGTAGCTGATCTTTTGTGATGTGGGTCGCATCTTCATCGGATTCCTGCTGACCTTTAAGAAGGTCAGCTCCTTTCTGACTTCACTTCGCGAGACGCCTGTACGACTGTCTGGCTGATGCGTTGTTGCGAATTACACAAGAACGGCACGGGGCGGCCCTTCAAATACCGGGCGTAGCGATTGAAGGCGCATAGTCAGCAATGCACCCAATCAAGCTTTTGTTGTTCCAACGCGCGGCGCTGTAGCCGGGCTGCCAATCTGGACAACTACGATCAATCAGATTTATGGCAGCCTCCAGCCGCCGAAAGCGGCATCGGGGTCGAAAGTCTCAGGTGCGGCCTGTCCGGTGCGGACGACGAAGGTCCGGGGATCGCAAACGACGACGCGTGCAATCCCGCCGGCGCTAGTTAGCAGCAATTCCGAAACCAACTCGGGACGAAAAACGTCGAATTGGCCGTCTGACCTCTTGATGCCCGTGACAACGGACATGCCGGGTCGGGTGAACTGCTCCGACACCAACACGCTGCCATCGGCTTGCATCGCTGTGAAGTGCAGCTTACGGCGATTCCAAACCTTTGGAAGGATGATGCCTACCCAAAAGGCCTCCTGATCGGGGAGAGGCAAAAGGTAGTGATCTCCCTCAGGGGCAATTGGCAGAGCACCGTGGCTCGAAGGAGCCTCACCCACGAACTTATCCGAAGGACATAGGTAACGCTGAAAGGATATGACCGCATCGTCGATGAACAGTCCTCCGCGGCCGCTTTGCCAAACCCGGGGGTCGCCGACCATCGATACCGCCTGACAAATTGATCTACTGTTCTGACTCGAGGAGGGGTGCACGTGCTGCTAATTCCTGTCTTAAGACCTCGACTGCAGCAGGCGGCAAACGGAAGGCGCGCGCCCGGCGTGCGATTTCCTGTTCGGAGACACTGCCGGCAGCGGGTACGGGTGCGGGCGCTTGCTGCGGGAACTCCGGAAACGGGATATTCGCTCGCTCGGGGCGTCGCGCAGCGCGCGTCCTGGGGCCTTTGTTCGCGCCACCCGCAAGACTCTCGAAGCTGGATCGGTTCGTGCGGGACGTTTTCTCGAGTGACGAAGAAGTGGGCGAAGCGAGCGCGGGAGAGGCCCTCTCATTGAATACGGTTTTTTCCAGCTCCCGCAGATATGCTGCCTGAACCGCCTCGTCAGGACACCATACGAGATAGGGGGGCACTGCCGCTCGCACGTGGACCTTCTTCCATAGGGTAGGCGAAATCAACTCTGGATGATCCTGGCTCGCATCGAGCAGCAGTTCCCAGCTTCGTTCGAACATCGGAGGCGCACCGATTGGCGCCCTCGTATGCAGCGATGGGTTTGGACAGCGAAGCGAGAGCGCTTCGACATCCGGATGTTCCGTGCCGACCATGGCTCGCAGTTTCGCGACAATCTCGTTCAGTTGGCTGAGCCCTGTCCCTCCCTTGTTTTCGGACATCAGGAGAAGGTGAGCGTCGACGATTCCCGCCAGCGGATTGAGGGATTTGCCGGGCAAAAGATCAGACAACAGCGGGTTTTGAACAGAACGCTCGTCTGCCAGGGTCACAAGTGCTTTCTGGAGTTGAAGATCATCATCTGTACCCCAGGAAGCTCCCGTTTTCCTCATCAGCAGCGAAACCGCAGGTCGCGCGCCTGCATCGCGAGCGTCATAAAGTACATAAGCTTCCAAGCGCCACCCTCCGGGCGGCAGCATCAGGCTTTGGGCGAACCGCGTGTCTGATCCGAGAGGATAGGGATAACGCAGCTCGTATGCACCGGGGGCCAACGAGATGGCGCACGCTCCTACAGGATCGTTCACACTATAGTTTCGCCCTTGCTCGGTGAGGTCAGCAACAACCGCACTCGAAGCGTCTAGAACGAGAACCCCCTCCCACGGCATGCGACGCGGCAGCGCCTCCGCGCCCGATGAAAACCACCGCGCCATGATCATTAGCTCGGCGCCCTCGCCGACCTCGATGTCGTAATTCGGACTTTTCGCGGCGGCTTGATGATACTCATGGGTTGCGCGAGTCCCCGGCAGGGGCGCCGCCGAAGTGATTTGCGGCAGCCGCGGCAGGTCATCAGCGGCTGGCGCTTCGCCGGCGGTTGCTTCAAGGCTTGGCGCGCTCGCACTCGGCGGCCAGTCCCTGTCGAGAAGAATGACCTTTTCGACAATCTGGCGGCCGATCGTGATCCGGCACTCATATAGTCCGAAATCAAGCATTGGACAGACGAGTTGCGCTTTGCCGCCCATGAGGACGTCGAACCTGTCTCGAAGCAGCGTGATGTCCGCGGAGGCATCGCTCGGATCGACCGAAAGCGTGAATTTTCCAGCGGCTTGTTTGACGGGCTCACCGCTCTCCTCGAGATCGAGGGTCATGGAACGTGTCACCGCAAATCCGTGACGCAGACCGGCGCCCTCGGCAAGGTACAGGCCGGGCGCAAGCTGGATTGTCGAGCCACCGTGCGCGATCATGATCGACGAACTAGGAATCGGCGGCGACCCGGACCAAAGCCGAATTTCGGTTGGTGAAGTCGCGCCACTGACGCGAAGCGTCACGTCGAATTTGAGCGGCGCGACACCCGATGCAAAGACAATGCTCTCGTCCTTTTCGATGATCGCGGGTTCCTTGGCGACCGACGCACCACTGCGGTCGACGGCGTCGAGCCATCCCAACTGCGCTTGGCGTAGCCAATCGGCAAGCGAACGGGCGGTCACCAGTCCGAATTGATTTACTGCCGCCCCCTGCAATCCCTGCAGCAGATTCCACGTGAAGACCCCGTGCCATTGCCCACTGCCCGGCGGGATCTCTTTCTCCGCGGCTTTGAGCGGCCGAGAGGCGGCAAATACAATAAACGTCTTCCCGGCTCCGCCTCCACCCATGAATGTAAGGGGCGGAGCTGTTGGCGGCGTCAAAACCTGCCGATCCATGCAGCAGTCCATCCAGAGCACGTATTCGCCGAAATAATCCGCGTCCCTCAGCCAGTCGAGCCAAGCCGAAGGGCATACATTTGCACTGAACTGGCGCTCCGCAACATTGCCAGCCAGCAGGCAACCGTCACGAAAGCGTGGCGAGAAGCCGTGTCCTGAAACATAGAAATAGAGCCGCGCACCGACCTTTCGCCCTTTTCCCGCACTTTGATTGTCGGCAGCGAGCTTGTCGAGCCAGAGAAAGGCGGTTTCGAGCTGATCACGCGTCGGCTCGGCCTTGGGCGGCGATTGCAGGTCACGCGAGCGAATGATGCGGATGTTGCCTGAAGGCACCCCGCCGCCCTTGAGGTCTGTAAGCCAGGCAGCAATGGCATCCGCGTCGTTTTCCGGACCTTGCAAATTATCCGGCGGTGGGTCACCGAGGTTCGGATAACTCGACAAGCCGATCACGATCGCGAAATGATCGGTTTTCATGGCAGCTACGGCGGATAAACACTGGCCACGAGCGTTCTGTCGCTGGCCGAAAGCTCGCCGTTGAAACCGGCCGAAAAGCCGTCAGTCGTCCATGCCTTGGGGATCGGATACATCATGATTGACGTCGCGTCGACGTCAGTCGGGATCACGTCAGTCAACGGATAGTGTCGGAACATGTTGTTCTCGATCGTCGCGTCATCCCAGTTGTTGGGTGGCCCGCTCAAGTCGCGGATAACCGCCGGTTTGTTCCAATGAATGCCGCCCTTCGGGTTCTGGTGCTCGTGTATCAGGCCGATAGCATGACCAAACTCGTGGAGCACGACACGACGAATCTCTGCGTCATCGGAAGCGGGCGTAAGCCAGCCATAATTCATCGTCGGCTGTGGCTCCGGGATCGTCTTACACACCGTACCAATATAAGACCATGAGCCATTGCCTTGGGTAAACGCGATACGGACATCGGTCGGCGACCGATTCACGAAATCAAAAACTAGATTGGCAACTTTGGTCCATTCAAGCGCCACGTTTTTCACGCGCTGCTGGAGCGCGGGATCGCCATCGAGAAACCGAATCGAGATTTTATCTCCCGGTTGCCACCGCGAGTTTTTCAGAATCGCCGCCCTGTAATGCTTTAGAGCGCTTGGATCGGGAGCATTAAGGCACATACAAAACCGAGATTCATTGGTGGCCATATTCGCTTCCTCTCGTTTGAAACACTCCTGCCGAACAATAAGACAAACATCCGCCATCGCACGGCATGCGTGCGGCGTCGCTTCAGAATCTTTCCGTCAGTTCAGTTGAAGATTGCGCTTTCTCCAAAACATCAATCTCGTTCGGAGTTGGCAACGATAAATCAGTCGTAAGTCCAATACTTGAAATTGTGATATGAATTTCCAACTTGGTCAAGTCAAAGCTTGCAACCTGCGCGACCATGAAGTTCACCGCTCTTGTTGTAGTCCAGATAAAATGACCGTGCTGAACTGCTGTTCGGGCGGCAAGGTGGTGGAGCGGCTGCATCGATTCCAGAATGAAACAGCGAATCGAAATGGTTGCCGAGGCACTGCGCATCCTGCCGCCGACGACGCCGGCCGAGATCCGCCAGAATATCCTCAAGCTGCTCGATGAGGCCCCTGCGGTCCCGATGGAAATCCGGCCCAACGTTTTTGGGGTGATAGGCGCTGCATGACCGATCGAATCGGACGACAAGAGGCATTGCAGATCAACGCCTGGGACGGGTCGAAGGCGGTGCAGGACGCGCTACGCAAGCGCACGCCGTGGGCGCAGATCGAAAAGGCCGCCGCGAATTGCAATGGCTCGCGCCTTCCGCGCCTGCCGACCAGCGCGACTGGAGTCATCCGGACGTCGGTTGGGGTATCGTTCTTCCCGACAATGATCACATTAGCGCCTCCGAGAACGCGAGGGGGGCGACGACGCACCCGCGCTGATTCGCGAGCTGCTCAGGGCGCGCAAGAACGCGCCTGTCCTGCGCTATCGCGCCGAGCTGCAGCAGGGATATTTGCGACTCTATTATCCGGACATGCCGCTGCAGGACCTCTCGGTGCAGGCGTCCAATCCCGGTATCGGCAAGTGCAGGATCCCGCAATGTCTACTGATCGTCGGATCTCCGGAGCAGATTCCGTGGGCGGCACAATAGGCACTCAACATGTCGACCTTCGTCGGTCGCCTCGACCTTCCTCACGAAGGCCTGCGCCACTACGTGAATGCGCTCAACAGCGATTGGGCTGGACAGAACTCCAAGCCGCGGGCGCCAGTGGTGTGGAGCATGGACTATGGCCTTTCGGACATTACTTGGCTGATGGCCGAGGCGATTACCGGCAAGCTCTGGCAGGAATTCGTGGCCGATGAAGACCTAAAGCGGCGAGTTCGCTGAGGCCACTGGGGCCGCGCTCAGCGCAGTGCAGTAGGAAGGAACACCTCCCTCAAGGTAACGACCAGCCATGGAATGACCGCTCCCCTCGACAACAAGGCCGCAGCGCGCGCCGCCGGGGCGACGGTGGCGCCGCTGCCAAGGCGTTGCTTGGCGCGCCGCGCCAGCTGCGCGCTTTCGTGGGTCATGTCGAGCCGACCTTCGATTGGACACTGCGAGACCCCAAGAACAAGCAGGTCATCACCCGCGTGCTCAGGGCCGCGCTCTACAAGAATCTTATCAGCAGCACATGCGCACGCCCATCGGCTACGCGCTGAAGGACGTCTTCAATGAAGCTTGCGCGTTCTACGGAGGAGGGCAGGCCGCCGTGAAGCAGATAAACGACAACGTCGCCGGAATGCGGGACTTCTCTTTATCGGCAGCGACGGATCGCCAGACCACCGTGATCCCCGGAGACCCCACCGTGGCCATGCCGCTGCTACGCTGACCGGCTGCGCGCGAGACGATTGCCAATCTGGACATCGCCGGGATTCGCCGACCGGCGTCTCCACCCAAGGCATCCGTGGTGCGTATGATTTGTGTGAGGAAGCAATCAATCATGTCGCTGGAGTGTTGCCGCGTTCGCGCTGCTGCTAAGCGGCGCGAGTAAGCGCGCCCTGCCGAACCGGCACAAGCTGCGGGACACATTACAACTGTTGCGTTAATACTACAGACTTTCGCCTTGTCCGATGTCTAAATCTCTGATTGCAAGCTGGACGTGTCATTGCTCAGAGAATGCGCCATCTGGCAGGGGGTGCCATGATTCAGATCCGTCGCGTACTCACCGCCGCCGTTGTTTCCGCCAGTCTCGGCGGCTGCGCTATCCACCCACTGCCGGAACAGGTCGCCGGCGTCGACACTCCCCATATCGTGCGACAGATCCGGTGCGAGACGCGCGAGGCGGTCAAATCGACCTTGAAGGATTTTCTGGTCTTTATCGCGGACGGCCTGTTCGCGGGGTACCCTGAGGGGGTCCGCAATCCCATCGCCGACCATCTGCTGGCGCTTTACGCGGAAAACCCGGAACTGATGGACACGTTCAACTCTAGCCTGTTTCCTGGACCCCAATATGTGCGGGAGCGTGCCGCCATCGACCTGCTTCTGAAGGCGGGCGCCGCTTACACGTTCGACTTCGACATTTTCGAGGACAACGACCTCATCGCTAACGTGAACCTGCTGCGTGACGTGATGCCGAAGTTCACGGCCCCCATCGAAGGCAACGCCAAACGCAGGCGGTCGAACGAGCGCACATTCACGGTGACCGACACCTTCGGCTTTCTTCTCGCCGATCTGAACGCGGCGAAGCCGCGCAACGTCCGCTACTGCGACGGGCAGATCGTCGGACCGAACTACGTCTATCCCATCGTAGGCCGTGTCGGCGTGGACCGCACCGTCAAGGATTTCAGCAGGCTGCTGCTGTTCGGAGGCCTGGCCGGCAAAGAGGGCAAAGCCGGCGCCGCGCCGAGCATGACCGATGATCTGATCTTCACCACGACGGTCAGTCTGTCGGGCACCCCGAAGGTCGTCTTCGCTCCGGTCGGCACTCTCTTGCGCGTCGCTGACGCTTCGCTCAATCTCAGCGTCGGGCGCAGCGACAAGCATCAGGTCACGATCGGCCTTGCCGTGGACGTGGCGGGCGTTGACTCGCTGCGCGGCTTCCTGTTCAGCCGTGGAAGCGACGGCGGCGCCATTATCGCCGGGCGGCGTTCCACGGCGCGACAGCCGGCCGGCCTGCTGTACGCCGGGCGACGCGTGACGGGTGGCGGCACCCCGTCCGAGGTTCTCGCCGTCATCGCGATCGATCAACAGAAGAGCAAGGAATTCAAGCTGCAGGTCCAGCCGTGAAAGAGGAGACTCCCGTGGCCCCCAAAACATCGCGACGCGTCGCAGCTTCCAAACGCAAGAAATCGCCGACTCGCAAGGGCAGAAAATCGTCAGCGACCAAGGGGGCGAGCGGCGCGACCGCTTGGTCCGCATCTGCCAACCCGCGCACGCTGGTATCGGTGGAGAACTTCGTGCGATGTATCAGAACCCTGCACGATCTGGGTCTGGTGCGGCCATTCGTGCAATCCGCAAAAAGAGCCAAGTTGACCTTGACGATGGACACTGCCGCTTTCGAACGGGTCAAGAAATCCGTGAACAAAAAGCGCCGGCCCGCACCTGTCCCGACCGACATCCCCTCACCGGCCTCGGCCGGGCTGGCGACAAGGCGGGGTAAGCCGTCCCCGAGTAAAGATCCGTTCGGCTCCGCACCCGGCGAGTGGGGAGACGTCAAGCCGCTCCCAGGTCAAGACCCGTGGGACTTCTAGCGTCCAGGGTCTGGCTCGCGGTGTGCCGGTTCCTGGGCGGACTGCACCATCAATATGCCCGGATTTGATATGCGGTAGGCACAGGGTTGTGCGGGCGCCTCCCCAGTTTCGGTCGGGCGATCGAGTGTCGCGACGAAAATCGCGAGCGCATCGCGGACAGTGACGCGCTCGTCTCCCAGCAGTTCCTCGAACAGACGTTCGGCGCTTCATCCGGCATCGCCGGGCTCACGGGCTCGCTTACAACCAAGGCGAGCAGCCTCTTTCAGGACCGCCTGATCAGGCCCAGTTGGGTCGTCAAAAGAGAAAACCACGTCGACGCCGGCTGAGCTTGTCATCATTCTCGTACTTAAGGGTCACGGTCATTGTGAGTTATGGTCACGTACATGTCGGTCGGTCGTGCCAGCTAATGGACGACGTCAAGTTTGACCTTTGCGACACCGCCTCCGACCATCCCCAGCGATTCGGCCGCAGCGTAGGAAACGTCAACAACTCGTCCGCGAACGTAAGGACCGCGGTCATTGACGCGGACGGTCACGGATTGCCCACTTGCGACGTTCGTTACGCGCAGCCGGGTGCCGAACGGCAACGTAGGATGGGCGGCCGTTAACTCGTGCGTATTGAACTTATCGCCGGACGCGGTGTTTGTTCCTTCCGTATAGAAGCTGGCGATCCCGTGCGATGCGATCTGTGACGCAGCTGCTTTCTTGCTCGACGCGAAAGGCGTGTGCTTTCTTGCGACCGCCACACGCCTTTTCAGCGCAAACGGTATGGTTGTTCGATTGTATTCTTGGGATCCCTGGCGACCTGGCGAGATCAATTCGGATTTATTGGCAGCAACGTTGATTTGCGTGCAGGCCGCAAGCGAAGCTGCCCCCAGAACAACGGCAAGCCGTTGCATGGCGCACCGAACACCAGAACACAAGCTCAAAGGCGGGCCAATGCAAATTGCTTCGATGCCGACGTACGAAGTTCTGGCATAGCTGCTGGAAAACATATCGTCCTCCGCCTACCGAATCCGACACGCAAGAGTCGCAATCCAATCGGGGCGGAACGAAGCCAGACGAGAGCTATTGCGGCATCAATCACACGATTTCATGTTGGTGTTGTCGTTGAGCCACATTCGGCCGAGTGACGAACAGGCCACGCCGACATCGCCGCGCTCGACTCGCCGTCGCGCCGCCAGCCCGGCGGAGCGGGCGCGCATCGAGCGCAGAGGCTCAGTGAGGACATCCACATGGCGAGGTACGAATTCAAGGGGAGTAGTCTGGCCAAGGCCCTGGGCGCCTGGCTCGGGTTGGTTCCGAAACAATCAAGCACGGGAGGTAAGGCTCGGCTCTCAGAATTCCAAGCGTGGCAACGTTTATTTGCGCACTCTACTCATCCACGGCGCTCGCGCGGCTTTGCCATCGCTGTCACAAAGCGATACGCCACTGGGGTAGTGGCTAAAGGCAATGATCGAGCGGGGCGTACACCGTAACGCCGTAGTAGTTTGGCAACAAGCTGGCGCGGATAGCTTGGGCCATCTTGCGCAAGGAAGCGCGCTTTGAACGCAGTTACCCGGTAGCCGTGGTTTAACGAGATCAGCGCTGCGCATAGTTCGCGTAGTCCAACGGGGTTGGAGGAAGGATCGAAGAGAGATGGCCTGACAGTCGAACGGCGTTCGGAATAATTGGCACTGGAGAAAGAGGTCGAACCTGACCCACTGTGGGAAACAGAGCGGAGCGCAAGGCGCGCTGAACGCCAAACTGCTCAACGGCTCGATCCAGATCACGTTCGCCATCACAACGGCAATCAAGCCGTCCCTAAAGCCAGACTGGACTTCTTCAACAGCCTGCTAGTGCGCATGTCGCGGAACATCTCCAAAAGACCGGCTCTTAGGGGGTAAGCGGGAAAATTGCGCACGGATGGTCTTTCTCGCCCAGACTAGGTTGATCCGGTCAAATGCATTTTCTCACGCGGCCACATTTCGCAAAAGGCACGGTAGCGTTGCGGTCAGACGTTGATCTGCTGATATAAGGCCGGGGTGAGGGCAGGGACCTCCCAACCGTTTAATCGCAAAACTCAGAAATGTCCTCCGGCCGCAGTGACAATAGTCCTTCGGCTCCAGCTTTGACGTGCCCATGCAATCCCTTGAGTGAGAGCGTCCACTTGATCGTCATGCCGACCTGGAAAGGCGAGTAACTCCGCGATGAACGCCTCTCGCCATTTGGCGCGCTGGGGTAAACGAACAGACCCTCCGGCAAACAGATCGGTTTGGGCAATCAGTCGAGCCAGCTTGTCCGTGTCAGGCTTATAGGCCACGACGTTGATTGATTGCTCGCGTAGGCTCTGAATGAGACCAAGGCTGATCGGCGAGTTTTCGATCAAAAGAGTGGAGGGGGGGTGTGCCTGCGCTTGAGCTCAATGATTGTTTCCTTCAGCCTACCGAAAGGAAAACGGCCTCGCACCACGTCGAGAACGAAGATGACCTCCTTACGAGCCAGTAGAACGACACATGCGGAATAGTCACCGGTCTCCATTTCACTCAGGGCGATGTCCCAGCTCATGATGATACGGTCGCCTTCTTGAGACGATATCTTATCGTATGTGTTCAGCCATCGCCTTTTGATGATTGTACCACCGGGCGGGATGGGACTTTGCTGATACTGAGCTGAAAATGCGATAGGCCCCATCTCACGCTTCAGCTCAATCAGGACATCGGCCGGTTCGTGCTCGGGGTGGAGGAGTTCACCGCTTTTTCGGACATAAGTGCGGCCGCAACCCAGCTCGTAGCTTTGGCAGCGTTGAGCGACGGCCGGAAGGTTCAGAATGTCGAAGCCGCCTTGTTCCTGCAAGTAGCCGATGAGATCATTCTGGTGCACCCTTTGCATCACCACCACGATGCGTGTCATCGTCTTGTCGTCACCGCGCGAAAGCAGAGTTGAGCGATACCACTCAATGACCCGCAGCCGTACAGCCTCCGACATGGCATCGCCAAGCTTGAGTGGATCGTCGATGATGATCAGGTTTCCGCCAAGCCCCGTAAGCGTCCCGTCGATTGAGGTTGCGATCCGTTTTCCCCGCTGGGTCGTCGTGATCTCGCGGTCTGTCTCCCGATCGAGGCGCATATCTGGAAAGGTGGCTTGATATATCGGATCATTAATCAGACGGCGGAAGTCATTGGCGTGGCTGCGAGAGAGGAGGTCAGAATAAGAAACTACCACCACTCGTTCACAAGGATGATGCCCAAGAAACCATGCAGGTAAGGCCACGGAAGCACATAGCGACTTCAGCGAGCGCGGCGGCAGCGTGATGATAAGACGCCGCACCCGACCTTTCGCTACCTCAGACAGCTTGTGGGTGATCGCATCAATATGCCAATTGGGCTTAAATCGGGTTCCTGGGCGAACAACGGAAAAGGAAAATTCGGAAAAAGCCAGCAGGTCCTCTGCTAACAGCGCTTGAAAAACGTCCTGCGAATGAAAGTCAGGCCTTATGGGCATCGGCTTATGTCCCATCCTGATCGTCAGAATCATCGTCCAGCAATTCCGGCGGCGCCAACACCGATTCGCGTTCCATGACCTTGTCGTACTGTCGATCGACATAGGCGTCGAGCAGTGCTTGATGGTCCGAAGCGATCGCTTCCTTAACGGCGTCGGCCTGACCGGCCGTGAGATCGACACCAAGTTGATTAGCGAGAGCAATGAGGTCGCGCCTGGCATAGCGGTCACCTCTAGCGAATTGTGCAACCAATTGCCTGATTCCGGCTTCCGCCATAGAGACCGTCTGTTCACGTTCGCCTTGATTGAGCCGTACCTTCTTATCGAGCGCGCGCTGCAGCGCGGACCTGAGGTTAGGGGTAATTGAGGGGCTCTTACGTTTGGCGCCTTTCGGATTGCCACTTTGACCGGGCTTGAATTGGAACTCCTTCGGAGGACGGCCCGGACCGACCTTATATTCCGATGGCGTTGTGACAGATCCAGCATCCATGGGAAGATCGTCGATTTTCTGGCGATCGGCTTTTGAAGGTGGCTTTTGCGTCATCGTTGACTCTCTACGCGACAGTACGGACCGTTTAAATGCGAATCTAGCGCGCGTTATATCGCGCGATCTTCCGGGTCCTCGCGATCGGTGCCGTCTTTAGAGGCCGTGCTGGTATCGATCTCATCACCGCCCGCAGCTGGACGATCTTCTGAGCCCGAAGCGGCACCGGCTCGCTCCGCGAACTCATTGAAGGTCAATCCGGTCTCGGCATCCACCGCGTCTTTTCCGGTAAAGGCTTGCCAACGACGAACAGCGACATCTACATAGCGAGGCTCCACTTCTATCGCGCAAGCGCGCCGCCCAACGCGCTCTGCTGCCATAATGGTCGTTCCTGAGCCGGAAAAGGTATCGAGCACAACGTCGCGGCGCCGCGTACAATCCCGAATCGCATCGGAAACAAGCGCAACCGGCTTTACCGTCGGATGGGCACGAAGCTCTTGCATGCGTCCGACGCCGAATGTGTTCACGCCTCGATAGTGCCAGACATTCGATCGCGACCGGCCGTGCCGTCCGAGTTCGATGTTATTCAAATGCGCAGCTTTTCCGACACGAAATACGACGATAAACTCGTGCTGGCTGCGATAAAATGAGCCTTGCCCAGCGTTCGACTTGACCCAGACAACGATGTTTAGTGTGTCGCCGTAAGCGACGCTGCCCGCATCCACGACGTCGGTTACATGCCGCCAATCACAGCAGACAAAATGGACGGCACCATCTGCTGAGAGTCGACTTGCATTACTCAGTGTTTGACGCAGAAACACGCCATATTCCGACGTTGACATCTCACCGGATGCGAATGCGAATTCGGCATGCTTGATGCGCCCGCGGCTTCCAATGCTGCGCACACGTACGTTGTAGGGTACATCGAGGAACGCGAATGTCGCGCGGTTAGATCCCATCAGGCGATCGAGATCATTTTCGCTACGTGCATCGCCGCACAGAATCCGATGCTGGTCCAAAAACCATAAACTTCCTCGCTTGCTGACAATCGGGCCGGATTGCCAACCTTGGGCGATCTCGTCCGCCGGATCTGCCGAGCATTCTTCGAAGTCAATTTGCAGTTGGTCGATTTCGGCTGGGCTAAAGCCTGTGATCGAGATGTCTAAACTCTCTTGCAGCAGCAGTTCGCCAAGTTCAGGCAACTCGATTGCCAGCCGCTTGCGGTCCCATCCGGCATTGCTGGCTATCTTATTATCCGCGAGAGCTAGGGCGCGCTTCTGGACCTCAGAGAGGCCGAGAAGCTGGACCGTCGGGATCTTCTCTAAGCCGAGAAGTTCTGCCGCTTTTAGGCGTCCCTCTCCGGCTATTAAGTTCAACTTCTCATCCACCAGAACGGGAGCGCCAAAGCACAAACCTCTGATGCTTTCCGCGATCTGGCGGATCTGGGTCTTCGAATGGGTGTGCGCGTTGCGCGGATTAATTTTGATCTCTCGGATCGATAGTTGCAAGTCTTTTCGGCGAACCATGTTCATCGCGGCGTTCTCCGTGGCGATTACGACAGGGAGATAGGCGATCGCGTGAAGCGGCGCATACCGTAAAATTTCGATCAGGTTTTCACTCTAAGAGCGCTCGACCGTTGCAGCGCAACGTTTGTGCGATAGTGCAGAAGGCGCCGCCAACCGCGAACCGTCGCTTCTGCGGTCTTTTGAGAGGAGTACTGCGGTCGGAACCGTGCCCGCACATGTTTAGCAACAGCATAGAGAGAGGCCGCCGATGGTTGCCTGGCTGTTGGGTCGAGATGATGCCCCGCCTCGAACTCAATCGCTGCCCAGTAAGTGTCTTCACTCGACCGACGAACAGGCAGCGTGCTCGCGGTGGGTTGCGGTTGAACAATCTCGTCGATCAGTCGAGCCATTTCCGACACGGGCGCGACGCCGGCTTCTGCATACGATTCGATCAGCCACACCGCAGCCGCTTTTACGGTGGTGATGTGATAGCCTCCTGCCTTTCCTCCAGCACGAATTTGACGCAGATGTTGCAAAAGCCCTCGGGCGTAGGCATGCAGCTGCTCCGGCTGACGTTCGACAAAGCGAAAGTTCGGGTCGACGAGTGGAAGCTGCATGGGCTGCGTCATGAGGTTAACTGGCTGACCAGTTGGTTTCTTTTCGATTGTCGCGGCAGCGTTCTTCCTTGTCTTCGTTTTTACGGGGCTCTTCGGCGCCTTCTTTGCCGTTGTTTTTGCATTTTTGGCCATGGTTACTCCTGAAGATTGATGACGCTGTTCAAGTGATCTCTAGGCCCGCGTTAAAACGCCGGCTGGCGACGCAAGCGCGGTGGCGCTTATGCTCAAAGGCGTCAACGTTTCGATTGGTTCAGCGAAATCATTCTAGGAGTGCTATAGTGCCATTTGGTACTGTGAAATGGTTCAACGCGACCAAGGGTTTTGTTTGAATTCAACCCGACAGCGGCGCCCCGCGGCAAGCTCCGCGCTACTTGCATTTGCGGGTTGCCCGGCATGATGCGGCCCCTTGTGAGGGGCAGGGGTGACAGCTACGTCTTTGGCTTGCTGGAGCGTATAGCATGAGCAACGTTACCCCTTTTCCAAAACGAGCAGCTCCGCAATCCGAGCGCCTAGACCTGTTTGACGACATCGATCCATCGACGGGCAAACCGATATTTGGCATATTCGTGAGGACAACCGACGGTTCGTGGGTCGACGGCGAGTTCTACGATTCTAAGGCGGAACGCGACTTTGCGATTGCTTCATGGAAGACGCATTGGAGCATCAATGTCATTGAAACATTCTGGGCTCGAAAGCCTGAAGCGCGCGGAACGGCGAGGACGTTCCTGGATCGCTGACAGCGGCCTACCTAAAGTCCGTGCGGTGGCGTCCGGATCAACTCCTCGCCGCACGGTTGGCGTTTCCTTTGATACCCTCGCTGCGGCCGCTTCATCGTAAACGCCGCGGGCAGCTCGCGCCAGGACCTGATTGCCGATAGGACCGGTTCCGCGACAGAGTGCACCGGCGAACTCGACGGCAATCACCAGAGATCATCCTGCAGTATCTGGTTCAGAAGGCGACCGCATTTGTATGACGGCCTCGCACAAAGAAGCACAGGCTTTTCGCCGCGCGTATAACCCTGCCAATTTTCACTGGCGCACGAACGCGAGCGGCATCGGTAGATCGCTTGAATGAACTTGGAGGCCGCGAGATTCTCGCATCTTGATCGTGGTTTCCGGTAGAGTGTCCTCTCCTAATCCCTGCATCAACACGGATGCTCCCTGCTTTTTTGAGTAGGGAGCATTCCACTAAGTTGTTGAAAAAGCGCCTTTGGCTTGCCGCGTCGAAGGTCACATTCGCTGCACTTTTAAAGAATCTCCCTGCATTTCGCCAAATTGCAGGGAGAGACCGGTTCGCATCTGACTGCGTCCGCCACCACCTAGTCTGCTATTTCTCGCGTTTCCAGAGACTGACGAAAAAGGCGCGCTACTGGCGGGCTTTCCGCACTTTGATTTACGGGGGCGCGGTCTCTGTGACCCGCCTGGGCGGGTTTGGGGACGCTGTCTCAGCGGCGCAATTTCCCGTTCCTGGGAATCAGATCAATCAATAAGGCGCGGTTACCGGTTCTCAGAATCGGAAGCGCCCGTGGGCGCCAGGCCGAGCCGCCTCATCTGCTGGGACCATTCAGCCGGCGCATCGCGGAGGGCAGCAACACCGATCCCGCGCGGGAAACGTCCTTCAACGGCTGTTGTGACCAAGGTCGGTGCAAGGAAGGCAAGGGAGATGGTCATATTGATATGTCGGGTGCTGCAATGTTGGCGGGTGGCAAGGCTTTCAATCGTCTCGCGGCCCTCGACGATCTCCTGAAGCCAGAGACGGCCGCGGCCGATCGCTCGGATGAGAGCCGACCGGCGTTCGGCCTTCATGGGCCGAGCGCGATGCTCGGGCGTATTCGCCGGCAGCAAGATCTCTCGGGTGGGCCTTGGTGGCTTCTTCCAGGGTACGACGATGGTGCGCGAGGTGAGGGCGGATTGTTCAGCCGGATCCGGATGGTGGTGGTTCTGGATCCGTTGGATATCGTTTTCGCCAGACCTTAGATGAATGGCCAACTGGTTCTTGCGAACCTCAATCCGGGTGACAAACCGCTCAAGGGTGTCTCGAGACAACGTTTCGTTCGAAAGCGGTTCATCGATGTCCGTGTCGGCAATGACCGCTTTGGAGATCGTGGCTTCGACCTCTGACGCGGGCACACGGGTGACAGTGCCAACCGGCTCATCCGTTTGACCCCGGATGCAGGGCGCAGAGACATAATAGCGGTGTCGAACGCGGTCCCGACTGGAGTAGGTCAAGATCATCCGATGACCCGCGTCATCAAACAGCAGTCCAGTAAGGAGAGCGCGGGTTCGGATACGTGTCGTCGTGCGATGTGACCACTGTTCGGTCAGCCTTTGCTGAACCGCCTCAAACAGTGTGCGGTCGAGCAGGGCAGGTTGCGACCCTGGGAGGATCTCGCCCTTAAACTTGACCTCGCCGAGATAGAAGCGATTCCGCAGCATGTAAAACAAAGGTCCCTGCGTGAACGGCACACCCCCTCGTGTCCCGCCTGACGCCAACTGCCGGACCTTGGACTTAAAGCCTCGTTCTTTGAGGTCCTTGACGAGACGGTTGACGCTGCCGAGTTGCAGATAGCGCTGGAAGATCAGACGAACGGTATTGGCCTCTTCCTCGTGAAGGTGAAGCTGACCGTCCTTGAGGATGTAGCCTAGCGGAACCATGCCGCCGACCCATAATCCCTTGCGTTTAGAGGCTGCAATCTTGTCGCGGATGCGCTCCGAGGTGACCTCGCGTTCGAATTGCGCAAAAGACAAAAGGACGTTGAGCGTCAATCGTCCCATCGATGTGGTGGTGTTGAACTGCTGGGTCACCGAGACAAACGAGACGCCATGGGCATCGAACAGTTCGACCAGCTTGGCGAAATCAGCCAGCGATCGGGTCAGCCGGTCCACCTTATAGACGACGATGATGTGGATCCGGCGGGCCGCAACATCCGCAAGCAACCGCTGCAGGGCAGGGCGGTCGGTCGATCCGCCCGAGAACCCGCCATCATCATATCGCGCCTTGACCAGCGACCAGCCTGCATGCGCCTGGCTTCGGATATAGGCTTGGGACGCGTCATACTGGGCATCCAGCGAGTTGAACTCCTGATCAAGGCCGGAGTCGGTGGACACCCTCGTATAGATCGCGCACCGGACGACCCGGTTGTCGGCCGGCTTCATGTTTGCACACCTTTGCCGTTACCGGCGCGCAGACCAAAGAAGCGGGGTCCATTCCAGTTCGTGCCGGTGATGGCGAATGCAATCCCGGACAGGCTGTCGAAGGTCTTGCCCTCAAAAGCGAAGCCGTCGTCGACGACCATCACCCGATAATGTTGGCCATTCCATTCCCGCGTTAACACAGTGCCGAGCACCACGCCTTGCATCTTCCGATCCTGAACCGCTACCAGTGACAAAACTTGGTCCAAAGATTCTACGGTAGCCGCACGCTTCAGAAGTTGAACCGTCGCAGCATCGAGATCCCCGAGTGCATCGGCTTGGATGCGATAGGCGAGGATGCCGAACAGAAAATGCTTGGGCACGTGCTCTGGGGCCGGGCGCCCCACAGCACTCCGCCAGCGGCACTGCAGGCCGATCAGATCGAGACTGCGCAGATGCGCAATCTCGTCCTCCAATGACAAGCTGATCTTGCCCCGACTGACGGCTTTTCGAGATCCTGACCTTCCTGCCATGGCATCAGGCCGCGGCCTTGTCAGGCTTCGATCCGATCGACGCGGCGCAGGCAGTTACTTTGTAGATCCGACCGGCTTCAGTAGCTTCCGATGTCAACGTCAGCTTGAGCTTCTTCCGTATGACACCAGCGAAAAAGCCGCGCACCGAATGCTGCTGCCAATCCGTGGCCTTCATAATGTCGCCGATCGTTGTACCCTCAGGCTTCATCAGCATATCGATGACACGAGCTTGCTTGCTGCCGGCGCGGTGCTTGACCTGCCGATCCAACGATCGAGCTGGTGCTGAACTGCTTTTCTTAACGGGTGCAACCTTGGTCGTCTTGGCCGCCGAGCGGCGCGCGAATTTTCCGCGTCGGGACGCCGTCGACCGAGTTGCAGTTTTGCGGGATTGTGTCTTGGTCATCTGGCTTCTCCGGTTGATGCAGCATCATCGCTGCCACCACCGAAGCCCCGTCACGGCGAATACACCGGCGGGGCTGCCGCGAAGCAGGCACTCAACTTGCTGACAGTACCGCTCCGATCGCCCAGCAATGCCAGTGGTTTCTGAGCAATCTTGCTGCTCTTTCGACGACAAGATTCCAGTTACAGAAGGGCGTTCTGCCGTCGCACTCTTTCCAGTTTCTTTTGACAGGAAGCGGTTCGGTAATCGTCAGGCTCATAACCTGAAGGTCATAGGTTCAAATCCTATCCCCGCAACCAGTACCCTCCGTGTAGCGTCGGCCGGCTCGGCTGACGCTACCGAGAGGTTCAAAATCGCCGCCAGCTGGCCGTAGATCTCCAGCCGTGCCGCCTCCCGGTTTCGGCCGGGGTGAATGACGATCTTCTCCACGATTTCACGAATCCCTTTGAATGCGGCCTGGCGGCTGTCCTCGCCGGCGATTGCGAGTGTCTGCTTCAGCGACCGAATTTTATCGCGATAAGCGCTGGCCGCGTTGGGATGGAATTCGACCGGCGTGGGCATGATGCTCGCGCTTTCGGCCTCGAGCCGGTCTCGCTCGACCTCCAGCTCGCCAAGCCGGGCTGCGATGCTTCGGGGCTCCACGGTGCCGGTCGCTATCGCGTCGACCAGGCGCGCGATCTGTCCGGCTATGTTGCCGATCTTCTTGTCGATGCGCGGCTCTTGCCGGCAGCGTCAGCGTCAAGCTCACGGCTCACGCGGTGATATTCCCGCACATACTCCGCGACCATCTCAGGGTCGGCGAGATGCTGCTCGAGCCCAGCCAGCACCTTTTCCTCGACCCATGCCCGCGCCACGAACTTGCTGTTGTCGCACAGTCCGGTTTCGCGATAACGCGAGCAGGCCAGCAGCACGCCGCGCTTGTCGCGAGAGCTGGCGATGTAGCCGGAGCCGCAAGCAGCACATTTCAATAGGCCCGATAGCAAATGCACCGGCCGCGCCTTATGCGGTCTGCCGGCGCGCTCGCCGATGCGCGCCTGTACGGCTTGCCATGTCTCAGGGTCAACAATTCGAAGGTGCTCGGCGTCGGCCGTCATCCATTGCTCGCGCGGGTTCACGCGGCTGATGCGCCGTCCCGTGTCTGGATCCTTCACGAAGCTTTGCCGATTCCAGACGATGCGCCCGGAGTAGAGATCGTTCTGCAGGATTCCGTTGCGCCGTGTTCGGCTGCCGTTGATCGTCGACGCATTCCAAGCGCCGCCCCGCGGTCCCGATATATGATCGCGGTTCACCGACCACGCTCCGGCATACAGTCATGGGTGACGCCGTCGAGCAGCCAGCCGGCGCGCTTCTTGCCCTGGCTGCCGTCGCGAATTCTAGCCCATTCGATTTTGGTCAAGGCGCGCGTCCCATCAGTGCCTCGATTGCCCGTCCGACACACCACAACAGACCGAGCAGGCCGAGCGCGCCAGCGACGAACAATGGATGAAAGATGACGGCGATGACCGCGCCCGCGACCAGCGCCACACAGGCGAGCACGGACCTGGGCATCGGTCGCAGCGTTCTTCTCCGCGATCTGGACGTCGATCAGCGATTATGTGTCGCAAGCCTGGTCATTTTTCACCGATCACAAAGACAGTCTGCCGACCGACCCGGGATTCCTGGAATCGGTGAAGGGCCATCTCGCCAGCGTTCCGATCTCGCTGTGGATCGCGCTCGCCGGCTGCGGCTTTGCCTTCCTCGCATACAACGCCTTCACTGGCATGAGGGCGATCAAGACATCAGTCACGACCGGGGCGCGACAATGATCAAAACAATCTTCTCAGCATTAGAACTCGCTAGTTGGGCAAAGAAGCTTTCCATCATCGCTGTCTCGGTCGTAACGCTCGTGACCGTCTACGGAATTTGGCACTACAAAGTTTGGAGCAGAGGCTATGGTCGCGCACTGGCAGACGTTGCAAAGCAGGACAGCAAAGCGATTGCCCGCGCCAAGGAGTATCGCGGCGCTGTTCTTGACTGTCGCGCTCGCGGGATGCGCTGGGACCAAACTTCCGGCCAGTGTAGCGGGCGGTGAGTGTCGGATCTTCGAAGCCCCTCGCTACGAGGTTCGCGGCAAGACGACATACGATCAGGACTACATCGACGGCAACGTTGAGGCTGGTGTCGGCGGATGTGGGTGGAAACGGCCGGCGGCTCGGCCGCCGGGATTTGATGAGGATCCGAAGACGGAAAAGCCCGCGGTCCACAAGCCGAAGAAGAAGCCGAGTTTCCTTTCGAGAGTCAAAGCGCGCGTCACGGGTAAGCCGGTCGAGCCGGTTCCTTACATTGATGCATCGCCGGCGCCTGTCGTCGCTGAACCAGCACCCGCCCCGCGTGATCCGGTTTATGAGTTCCTCGGCGTGGAGGGGAAACAATAGATCGGCCCGGCCGTCGCCGCGAGCGACAAAGCCGGGCCTAACCGATTGTCGGTCGGCAACAAGCGGCTGGAAGTCATGAGGCACGCCAGCATTCAACACTGGGTTAATGGGGAATGCTGGAATGGCGCCAACCTGGGAATTCACCGGCGGTGAACGCAGCAAGGCGGCGAGCCTAGATGTGCTGGCGGTCAGGGTCGATACCCTCACGAAAGAGAAAGAGGATGTCGAGCGCGATCTGCGAGAGGAAAGAGCAGAACGTTTAAAGCTCGAACAGCGTGTTGCCCGCATGGAAGGTTATGTCCAGAGCGGTAAGGGGTTCATGCTCTCGATCACCGTCATCGGAGCAGCGCTCGGTTTCGCGGCGACATATTGGAAATCGATATTCGGACCGTGGATGGGGAAACCATGATCCCGAAAGCACACGTCTACAGCCGCAAGGCCATCGCAATACTGATCGCCTTTTTGGCTGGCTCGGTCGTCTTCATGGCATTCGATACGACGCCACCTTACGAATACGATGAGAATGCCAGCTTCGTCGTTCCGTCGCCGGCTAATGACGGCGATCAGGTGACCGTCAAATGGCGGCTCAAGAAAGTGAACCGCGAATGTCCGGGAATCGCTCAACGGGTTCTCTTTGACCCGAAGACCAAGATCATCCTCGCGAACTACGATCCGATACCGGCCGCCACGTCGGAGAGTGTCCGCGATGGGTATCTCAATCGAACCTTCGCCTTGCCGCGCGGGCTGCCGAGCGGTCCGATCGCTTACAGGGCGGAGGTGTGTTACGGCTGCAATCCGCTTCAGCAATTCGTCAAGCCACTGTGCGTACCGACGCCAAATCTGATTTTCGCGGTTCGGTAAGTCGGGACTGCCGACCTTCGATGGGATTGAGGGCCGTTGGCCGGCAGTCCCTTGCCGGTTGGAGCCAGCTCTCTGACCATATCTGAAATCACCGGAGAGACCATGATCTTGCGACTTCTCGCCGCTGCGATGCTGTGCGTCCTGATGACACATGCGGCTCACGCGCGGCCGCGACATCATCACCGGCTGGCCGTCCATAGCGGATCAGTTGTTTCAAAAACTGAAAGAACTGTTCGCCCTATGCCTCCCGGCCTTCACCGCGTCATGGCCGAAGGCGCGGGGAGGGTGGTCGGTCATCCGCCGGGATGCCCGCCTCGGGCCTTCTGCGGCTGCGGCGCTGCGGTGCGCATTTTCGGCAAGCCGGTCCGATCGCTTTGGCGTGCCGCCAACTGGTTTCGTTTCCCGCGCACGTCGCCGGCGCCTGGTGCTGCGGCTGTCAAACGGCATCATGTTTTCGTACTCCTGCGCCACATCAACGGGCCGACCTGGCTCGTCTACGATGCCAATTCCGGCCGGCATCGTACCCGCGTCCATCCGAGATCAACCGCGGGCTGGGCGATCGTCGATCCGAGAGGTGCGTGATGGCAGAAGTGAAGACGTCGCCTGTGGCTGCTCTGAATCTTCAGAATTGGGACGACTTCCGCGATCCTGATAGGCCCGCGGTCGGAAAGGTCCCGGGCTCATTTCGCGTCACTGAGCCGGATAGCGATCGCGAGCAGTCGTTCCATTACTGCTGCCCCTGCGGCTGCGGCCGCACCGCGCCGGAGTTGCTGATGCTGCGCGCCTTCCTGATCCCGTCCGTGACGATGGTGTTGATTGTCGTGTCCGGCTGTGACCCGTCAGGGCCGACTGAAGCCGATATGGCCGGCTGTGCCGTCCGCAGCGGCGAGCCTCCGATATCAACCCGCGAAGTTGCCGACTGTGCCGTCAACCGGGCTGAGATCAAGCGATGGCGCGAAACAACGGTCCCGTGACGATCACTTCGGCGGTTGACGTTCCGGCGAGTTGATCCAATTATCCAACTCTGAAGCTTTCTCAGCCTGGGAAATTTTTTTGAGCAGAGCGTCTTTTTCAGACCCGGGCGCCATCGTTTCTGCCTGCGCTCGAATGTCGTCGGCCCATGCCGAAAGGCGATCCTGTAGGGTGGTGAGGTGTTTAAGCATGAAGCTACTCCTCTCGCTTTTGGTGCCAGGGACCACGGCCGCGCGAGTCGAAATTGAATTTGGCAATCGTTACCGGAGGTGATGTGGCTGCTCCGAACAACGGTCAGTTAGGAAGCCGGCCCGTCCATCGCACGAACGCTTAAGCTAGTATTGATCAGTCTCGCTTTCTGGCACCGAGTGCTACAAAAACGGAAATTGCAAACAGGAATATCGGGGCTATTAGCCCAAAGAGAACACCGGGAACTCCGTTTGTCGTATAAAGTCCATATCCGGGTCCGATGGTAGAATCTTTGCCATGACCAAATAAAACAAGGATAGCGATATAAACGCGCCTTGGCCAAAATTCAAAAAAGCAAACGACATCGTCGCGCCGGCCATCAAGAGCAGCCCGACTACTAAAATACGCTGAGCGTCATTCACTAGAAGTGCCTTCCCTTGCCGTCGCTTATGTCGATTTAGGGCGAGGGAGAAGCGGCGGAAAGTACGCGAATCCGTACCTCGGGCGGCGGAGGTCCACCGTCTCAACCGTGACGTCAGGTGCTTGTTTGAGCGGAGGGGGCGCTTATGGGTCCACAAAAAGGCCCGCCGGTTGCAGTCACAGCGGGCCTTTCGGGAGCGGGATCGGGGATTCCGGCCGATCAACCGTTCCGGCCGTATAATGCAGGCGAGGGAATGTGGTTTCAAAAGAAAGGCCGCCAAGTTGTGACGGGCTAGGTGGAGTGATGCGATAGACGGTACCCGGCCAAGGAACCATCCGGGCTCTATAATGCATAGGTGGGGGAAGGGTTCCAGATCGCCGTGCGCTTCTGCGTATCGAGCCCACGGGAGTGGAACAGATCCCCGTCAGCGGCGATTGACTGAACGTCAACTACCTTTGGGAGAGTGAGTATGTCTCAGTGTGAAACCTGCGGGAATAACTACGACAAGGCATTCCAAGTGATCATGGGTGGTAAAACCCACACCTACGACAGTTTCGAATGTGCGATTCATGCCTTAGCTCCGGTGTGCGGACATTGCGGCATTCGAATCGTAGGGCACGGGCTTGAATCGGCCGGCAAATTCTACTGCTGCGAACATTGCGCAGAGAACGAAGGCATTAAGGGATTGCGTGATCGTCAGAACTAGAGGCCCATTGGACATCGCGTGCCCCTGCATGGCCAAAACGCCCCGCGACCTGGCTGATCGAATGGCAGTGCGACGCCGGCAGACCAAGGCCGATGACGGCTATGCGCGCGAGACTTTCACCCAACCGCGGGAGCAGGCGCGACAGACGGCGAGGGCCGGGCTGGTGAGCATCGCCATGGCAATAAACAATAAGGCCCATTTCATCGAACATCCTCCATTTGCAGGCTATGGGAGCGGGCTTCTATTCATGGGCTGCCAATTACCGAATTCGCGGCGTCGGTCAGGACTGGCTTGCCGTTCTCCGTCGTGATCAAACCAAGATGCTCAAGTAACGCCAGATCATCGCTGGACGGTGCCAGCAGCTTGATGCGTCCCGCTCGGATGTCACGCAGCACCCAGCGAAGTTTGATTGCGGTATCAAGGGGGAGGTCGTAAAGCGAATTTGGCTTCGCCTCAGGCTGGGCTTGGCTTTCATCTTCTTCCATCGAATCCCCCTGTTGCTGCAAGTCAGCCTTTCACCGCTCCGAGCTGGCGGGGTTTTCTATTTCTGGCCTTTAGGCAGGGCCTTATCTTTAAGAGTATGCATTTCCTTCAAGAGCTTATGTAAAACGGCAATGTCATATTTGCCCGACGCGAGGCGGATCAGCGTCCGGATATAAACTAGGGTTTTCTTAGGATCGAGGTGCGGCTGGTCACTCATTTCTATTGCCGGCGGGAGGCGAAGCAAGACGATACGGTAAAACGTTAACGACTGATTTTTGAATTCGGCTGAAAAATTTTTCGTTATCGATCTCTCGCCAGCTTCCGCTTTCCCCACTTGTGGGCTTCTTGCCTTCCGGGTTTCCAATTGGCGGTGATGTCTCGCCGTCCACCGCCTTGTAAAAGACGATCCTCGCCATGAACACGAATGGGCCGCCGTGCTCCCCTTGCCGTTGCTTACGTCGAGTTAGGGTGAAGGAGAGGAGAGGCGGTGACAGTGCGCAAATCCGTACCTTGACCTGTCGGACGGTCGTTGCACCGAGCGCGGAAAATCAGGCGGAGCTGGAAGCACGCACAGCATTAAAAAGGCCCGGCGAGATTTCGGGAGAATGCTGGACTGAAACATTATTCCGCGCGTGACGCGACTTCCGCCTCAGCGTCCAGATCGTCGACAACGGCCTCAAAGGCTGCGATTGCGTTTTGGATGGAGGCTATTTCCGAAATCTCTTGTTCCGACGGCAGGCCATGTTGTCCGATCAGTGCGACGATTAGATCACGCCTCCGCTCCCTAAGTTGAACAAGGGGTAATCCGTGGTCTTCAAGCAGCGCGGGCATTCGAGCAATCTCCTCCAAACGTTCCGTACCGTAGCTAAAAAAGTCCTCACACAGGTTTTCACCGGCTTCTAAAATTGTTTAAATCCGCACCTCGCGATCCGGAAAATGCTGTCGAATCGTGGCGCTCCGGCTGCCGCCTATATGACCGCGGTTGATTCTGGCGCGAACTTCCCGGCGGAGAGATGGAGTTCACGATGAAGCGGCTGCGAAGCGCCGACTGATGTGCAAACCCGCCGGCATGGGTTGCCGACGGGATGCGAGCGCAAACTGCTGGCTGGACCGTTCGTAAGTAGGCTAGAAGCTAACCGCCGCTACAATGAGTCCGGACCCGATGAGAGACGCCAGAAGTCCGAAACTTCCTGCAGCGAGGAACAGGTTGTTAGTCGGGTCCTGATGCATTTCATCTTCTCTGCCTTCATCCATGCTGATCTCCTGTTTATGAAGGTTACGCCTTGGCGTAGGGTATGTTCTTTGCGCCAGACTAAGGAGCAATGCCTGGGGTTGGGAAGCGTTCCGAGATTGCGGATCACCGGGTTGAAGCCCGCCGGAAGGGAGACAGCGGGCTGGATCAGACAGCGAAAGGCCCGCCGGAGTTGGGGAATATTAGCGGGCCTTTCGGGAACGGGATCAGCCGTACCAAGCGATCAACCGGGCAGGCGAGAGGATGTAGTTTCAAAAGAAAAGCCCGCCTGTTAGGGCGGGCCAAGTTTATCGGGAAGCAGAACGGGTCGTCCCAATGGGATGGCTATCCCCGTTCTAGCTAATCAATTCACTCAAATTGAAAGTTGTTCCACCGAAAAAAACCCGCAAAGGGCGAGGACGGCCTTTTGGTGAGATCGAGTTCACAGAGTACGCCGGGAAGACCAAAAAACCTTAAGTCGCGATCTAAATGTATTGGAGCAAATGGGCCTGGTGGGTCGAGTGCCAGGCCGGAGGGTCATGGCCAGAAGCAGTCGTATCCAAGCATTTTTGCCATGGCGAGCTGCGACCTAATAGTAAACCCCGCTCCGGCGGCGGATCCGGCGGCTGCAGCGCCTCTTCCGTGATCATCAGGATCATCTCTAAATCGCGCCGCATGACGGCAGGGTCTGCGCTCTCTAGAGCAACGCGAGTCAGTGCTTGGATATCGGCCAAGGCTTTCGTAGGGTCTAGGGTCTGCTCATCCATCTGATCTCCTATCGCAGCGACGTTTGCGCCAACTCAGATGTAAATGGCGACGAAGACGACCGTCCCTAAATACAGAAATGGCAGATAAACCATTCGAGTCAGCATCGGATCCCGCGGCTGTTGCTTATTCGAATCCGCTTCGGTGAGGGTTTATCTGAAGGGCGTCGCGACGATCGGCAAATAGGCCAACAGTCCGATCAGAGCCAGAAAACCTTGGCAATGAAAAGCAGAAAGAGCTTCTGGGGGCCGCTCACATGTTCCAACTCGGGATTTTGCTGGCCTGCACGGGCGTTCCAATGATGGGATCAGGATTTCGCATAGCACGCTCCCCTGTGTTGGGCGGGAGCGCAAACCAGCGTTCTCATCACCGATAAAAGCCACGGTCCGTGCGGTGATGAGGGCTAAGGGGCAAGCCTCTTCGTTCCAAAGAATCGCTGGGCGTACCGTTCTGCTCGAACAGCTTTGCTCCTGAATCCCCAAAAGGCCCGCCGGGATGGGTGGCACGGGGGCCAATTCGGGCTCGGGGATCACAACGGGCGGTGAGTGATAGACCGTTCCAGCGGTTCAATACGATTGGACGAAAGTTGTTCCGCAAAGAGAAACCCGCCGGCGGGGGTGGATCGCCGACGGGCCGTCTTGAATGGACAGACGGGGGGACGCCCGCCCGTCCGGGCTGTTTAATTCTGAAATGACCTGGCGGTTCCTGGCTGCGCGCAGCGACCGGCGGCGCTGATCCCCTGGCCGGCTGCGCTCCATCCAGTCCGAGCGAGTCCAACATAAGCGGGATGCGCGGTGCGCGGCGGCGATACACCTATCTCGAGTCGTGAGGTGGCGGACTGTGCGGTTGAGTAGGCGGAGAAACAGCAGCGCCGGGACGTTCCCATCGATTTACCTTCGAATGGACTCCCGATACGGGGCCCCAATTTATTACCTATGACACCGCATGTGGAGTATCCGCGAAGCGTCGTAATTCCCACGATCGCTACATCAGGACGATATCATGGCGATTGAGCGCACGTTTTCGATTATCAAACCGGACGCAACCGCGCGAAACCTGACCGGCGCGATCAACGCCCTGATCGAGAAAGCCGGGCTTCGGATCGTGGCCCAAAAGCGCATCCGCATGACCCGTGAGCAGGCCGAGACGTTTTACGCCGTGCACAAGAGGCGTCCCTTCTTCGAAGAACTCGTCGACTTCATGATTTCTGGGCCGGTGGTCGTGCAGGTGCTCGAGGGCGAGAACGCGATCCTCAAGCATCGTGAGATCATAGGCGCAACCGACCCGTCCAAGGCGGCCGACGGCACCATTCGCAAGCTCTATGCGAAGTCGGTCTGCGAAAATTCCGTGCATGGATCAGACACGACTGAGACCGCTGTAGTCGAAATCGCCCAGTTCTTCTCGAGCAACGAGATCGTCGGCTAGTGGAGGCGATTAGAAAAATTCTGCTTTCAAAATCTTGACCGCCGCCACAGCCATTCTTAATTTTTTCGTCGTCCGAAACGAAAGGAGAGAGGAGGACAACATGACCAATCGCGGCCATGCAATTGACGACAACGTTTACGATCTCAACGCAATCCTTCATCCCGGGTCAATCTATGACCACCCCCGCTACGTCCTGGCGGACAAAGAACTGACTCTTGCCGAGAAGAGATCGATATTGGCATCTTGGGCCTCGGACGCCGCCGCTGTCACTTCGTGCCCATCGCTGAGGGCAATTCCGGGACGGCGCCAACCAGTTTTGATCGACGACATTCTGGAAGCTTTGTCCGAACTCGACAGCGGTCCGCGACCACCCGGCGGGAAGCCGGCTCGGCGCCGATCGACCTCCCGAATCTCAGAAGCGGCATGAAGGAGGACGCCATGGTTGGGAGCCTACCAAAGGCATTCGAACTTCAAGGTCTACGCCGGCTGAAAGAAGCTTTGGTTGTGTCGGAGGCCAGGCAGGGCAAGCCTCGTATGATCGCCGCCAAAGACTGGCTAACTGAACTAGACGCTAAGATCGCCGCCCTCGAGCGTGGCCTCGGCCTTGATGGTCGGCCTGGCGAGTAGATCGCGGTATCGACCCGGCGGACGGGTCCACCGTTCGCCGGCAACTGCGCATACCTTTCGATGTCCGGCGGTGATGGAATGAGTGGGCTATTTTACCAAGGCATCTGGCATCGTTATTAGCCATCGTCTGCCGTCTGGCTTGTCTTTGCCCATGTCCAGAACGGACTGATGGACCTGTTCGTGGTGCCGACAATCTCGTTCCGACTGCTCTATGGGTTGCTGATCATGGGCCACGGCCGACGGCAAATCCTGTGGTTTGGGGTTGACCGCGCATCCGACCGCAGAATGGATCGCAAATCAGCTCACGGAAGCTTGCATCAAGGCTCTCGAAGAGAGAATGGCCAAGATTCTCGCGGAGCTCCATCCCGCGGCGAAGCAAGGCCGGCGCTAGGAACGCTCTCATGAAAGACAACTGCCCCACCTGCTTCGGCATCGGCTGGGTGTGCGAGCGCCATCCCAACAGGCCGTACGGCCATGAGGCAGGCTGCGCGTGCGGCTACGCGGCGCCTTGCGAGTGCAACGACAGCAACCGGCCTGATACGAGCCGCGTCATCATCATTGTCGAGGCAGTGCTGCGCTAGCTATTAAGGAAACCAGGCCGCTACCGCGACATCACATCTGAGGGATTGCTGCGGCAAAGCTCGTTCAAGGGGCTTTCAAAGATGGTCGAGGCGTACATATTAGCGCGGCGGGGCCCTCTCCCCCAAGAGGCCCCACGCACGGTCCCGCAGCTTTTGCCCCAAAGAACGACTGCCCTATCTGCCAAGGCATCAGATGGGTGTGCGAGAACCATCCGGACAAGCCCTACGACCATGAGCTGGGATGCGCATGCGCCGAGGGCATACCGTGCGCCTGCAACGACAGCCCTCCGCCTGACACAAGCCAGGTCATCGTCATCGCGGAAAAGACCGTGCATTAAGCGTCGGACTGGGATACGAGCTGGGGAGTATACGCGCCGAAAGATTTATTGCGGCAACAGAGCGGCGCGCTCACCCGCCTAACGAGGAACGAGCCATGTGCAGCAAATGCGATGACGTACGCATGGAGATCGCCCGTAACCGCGGGCTTTCGCTTGGGCTGACGGACCCCGCCGCTATCGGCATCAACAAGGACGAGCTTAGAGCGCTCGAAGGGAAGCTGGACGAACTAGACGCCCAGCACCTGCAGGAGAGGAAACCCTCTAGCCAGGCCAGATATAGTTAAAGAACCCGGCGTTGCAGCAGCTTACCTTTGATACCTAAGCGTCGTTCTGGAAAATATTTTACGACGCTTTTAAAAGCTCCGCTCTCCTACCCCCTCCACTCCGTTTCCTTCTCTCCCGTCGCATGGTGTATGTCCCGCTGCTCCGTTCTCGTCCTTGGCTCCTTCCCCCCTCCTAGCAATGAGCTAGGTCCAGAGAGGTTTTGTAGGCGGCGCCGCGCACTTCAAAAAAATGCAAACGGTGGAGTGCCCCGTGCGGCGTCCCGCATTTACACTTTCAGACGCACTTATAAGGCGCATCCTATCACTCCCCCGACTGCAATCTTTCAAAGTACGCTCCGACTCGTGCGCCCGATGTCGTGAGGTATCCGTGTGGCTCGGCCCTCCGCACTGCCTTGTACCGAGAATGGGGCTCCAACGACGTTTCCGTGGTGGGGAGAAGCAGGGGCTTCCGACGCAATCGCTCTTCCTGCTGCTTCACCGTTCTAAGACGACCGCAAGCAACATTCCCCCATCAACAAAGAAAGCCATCCTGCGGGGGCAAGAGGCCTTTCTCTGCACCCAGCCCCCGCTAGGTCTTTCCCGTGTAGCACGCTAGGAAATCGTGCAAGTTCCGCGCGGGGATAACTGGCGGGCGCGGAGTGTTTGTCCTGCCGGACGAATATCATTTGTGCGACAGCGACGAGCCGCGCAGCCTTCCCGAAGGGAAGGGCAACGGTGAAGGCATACAGGGCGAACAGGAAGGCCAGCAAGACCGAAAGCATGACCATCCTCCCGAAGGATCGGACCCCGGGCGCTGTCGAAGCGAGTGTCCGTCATCAAAACATTTGGCGCAAAGAGCGGCGAGATTTAGCGGAGAGCGGGCCTCATTTGTTGGTTGATGTTAAGCGGCGATTTTGCGGTGGAGCAAGCGCCGATATTCGATTGTCTGTCGTTTGTCCTTTCACGCTGTTTGATGATGGATTGTGCACGTCCGAAGTAGACGTCGGCGGGTGTGACGTTGCCGATGCCCTCGTGATAACGGCGATGATTGTAATGCTCGATGAAGGCCTCGATCTGACACTCGAGATCGCCGGGCAGGAAGTAGTTCTCGAGCAGGATGCGGTTCTTGAGGGTTTGATGCCATCGCTCGATCTTGCCTTGGGTTTGCGGATGCAGCGGTGCGCCGCGGATATGGCTCATGCCGTTGGCATCGATCCATTCGGCAAGCTCGGCGGCGATGTAACTGGGACCATTGTCGCTGAGCAGTCTGGGCTTGTGCAACACCTTGGTGTTGTCGCAGCCTGAAGCTGCAAGGGCCAGTTCGAGCGTATCGGTGACGTCCTCGGCGCGCATGGTCGAGCACAGCTTCCAGGCAATGACATATCGAGAGAAGTCATCGAGTACGGTGGACAGATACACCCACCCCCAGCCGATGATCTTGAAGTAGGTCGGTCTGCCACATCTGGTTGGGTGTTGTCGTCTTGTCTTTGAACTCATCAGCCGCCTTGACCACAATGAAGGCTGGGCTGGTGATGAGATCGTGGGCCTTAAGCAGGCGATAGACACTGGCTTCGGAGACGAAGTAGCGCTTCTCATCGGTAAAGCGCACTGCCAGTTCGCGCGACGAAAGTTCGGATTGCTCCAGCGCCATCTCGATGATCTGACCCTGGATATCGGCATCGATGCGGTTCCACACGCGACCTGGCCGGGATGGACGATCTTCCAACGCTTCCGGCCCGCCCTCAAGGTAACGGTCATACCAGCTAATGGGATGGACGGCTCTCCCTCCACCATTCAGGCTGAGAGCCTGGAAGAGGAAGGAGAGCTGCAATGACCGTCGAGACGCTCGGTATCGATATCGCCAAGAACGTGTTTCAACTTCACGGGGTCAATCATCATGGCAGCGTCGTGCTGAAGCGGCGGGTGATGCGCGATCAGCTTCTCGACATTGTTGCACAGGTCGAGCGCTGCACGATCGTGGTCGAAGCATGCACGGGCGCGTTCTGCTGGGCTCGTAAGTTTGAGGCACTTGGCCACCGGGTGAAGATCATCAGCCCGCAATATGTGAAGCCCTTTGTGCGCCGGCAGAAGAACGACGGCAACGACGCTGAAGCGATCTG
>NZ_JAVDPZ010000033.1:0-37885 GCF_031453995.1 Nitrobacter vulgaris
CGACCTATTCGTGCGGCCTCCACCGTTACGATGCACGCACTGTGAAATGCTGCTCGCAGGCCGCCTTCAGCAAAATCTGCCAAAGTAGTGCTAGGTCATCGACTCATTGAGTTTAAATCGCAACCAGATGCGGATTGATGCGAGCTTGATGGTCGCGAGGAAGTTATCGTCGCGTTTGTCGTAGCGGGTGGCGACAGCACGATAGTGTTTAATTTTATTGAAGAAGCGTTCGACCAGGTTGCGCTTGCGATAGAGGCGTTTGCTGAAGCGCAGGGCGTTGACGCGGTTTGGCATCGGCTTTAACGTTGGCGCGGGCTCCGCGCGCGGCCAGTCTCTGGCGCAGGGCGTTGGAATCATAGGCCCGGTCGGTCAGCAGCATGTTGCCGCGCCCAATCGTGTCGATCATGTCGTCGACGCTACGCCCGGTGGACGCTGGATCGATGCGCGGAGGTCTATGGTCCGGGCAAAACACTCTACAATCGCTTCGTCCGCTGGGCAGCGAAGGGCGTATGGGTAGACATATTCCAGGCACTCGCAACGGCCGGCGGACCTCCTGCGCAGGTCCTGATCGACAGCTCGGCCGTGAAGGCGCATCGATGCGCATCTGGCGGCAAAGGGGGGAACATCAGCAGGCCATCGGCCGATCGCGCGGCGGGCGGACCACGAAGATCTATGCTCTGACCGACGCCGAGTGTCGTCCCGTCGCGTTCTTGCTGACCGGGGGTCAGATAGCCGATTGCACTGCTGGAGCGGTTCTGCTCGAACAGATGCCATGTTCCGCGATCCTGCACGGCGATAAGGGTTATGACAGCGATGCCATCCGCCGACAGGTCGAGGGAAAGGTGCGATGCCGAACATCCCGCCCAAGGCGACCGACACTGGAAGAATTGCTTCTCGCCCGTCCTCTATCGAAGCCGCAACGCCATCGAGCGTATGTTCTGTCGCCTGAAGGACTTCCGCCGCATCGCCACCAGATATGATCGTCTCGCAATCAATTTCCTCGCAGCCGTCTGCATCGCTGCGCTGGTCAGTTACTGGTTATGAGTCCGGACCTTAATACCTTACGGAGACCGCAGGCTCAGCCGTAGCACAGCAGGTGCACCGCTGCCATCCAGATAAATAAGTAGTCCCATTACTCCAGCCTTCTCCGAAGAAGGGTACCGTCATGGGATTCCCGCCACGCACGCCCTGGACGAATGCACAGCTATCGGAAAGGTGCTGGCGGGGATGATAATATGAGGCGGCCCGGGTGGCCCGCGGCCCATTTTCGAGTTCCGCTGCTTGAACCATAACTGTCGAAACGACCACAGTGGCTGTCGCTAACAAGAGAGTTCGCAGTATCGCCATCAATCCATCCTCAATCGCGAATTCATTCATCCATTCTGCACAATATCGAGGAACAACAAAGCCCACCGAAGAAAAAAGGGATCAAAAATGCGAAGGGTAGAGCGTGATGCTGCGAGAGCAGTTTCCCCATGCCCCCGACCGCGAGCCCCGCCTTGAGCGGAGCCGCCACCGGCCGAGAATAAGTTGGCGCTTGGCTGTGATGCCACCTTCGAGCGCTCGGTATACTAGCGTTACTTTGGCAGATTTTTGCGATTGATGGGCGCAACTGGATTCCCGAATCTGATTTCAATGGTTCATGGGTGGTTGGCTTTTGGAGGGCCGACTATGGTGGACACGGGGTCGAAGTGGGAAGACGAGCTTGGACGCTGGTTCAAGCCATTCCTGGATCGTTTAGGTCACAAGGCCCGGTGGCGGATGTATCTACTGTATGTTTCGGGGCTGATTGGACCGGGTGATCGCAAGAGCGTCCAGTCGATTCAGGATCAGCTTCTCCAGCGTCAGGTCCGACACAGCCTTGCGCAGCCGGTCGTTCTCTTTTTCTCAAGCTCCTTGAGGCGTTTCACCTGGTCGCCCTTCAAGCCACCAAACTCCTTGCGCCACCGGCAATACGTGAACTGCGTCACGCCGATCGAACGAGCCGTTTCGCCACCCGATCTGCCTTGTGAAAGCAAAACATCGACCCTGGCGCAGCTTCGCGACTATCTCTTCCGGCTTGTGCTTCTTCTGGGGCATTTCCAATGTCCTCCCTAACGGCTAATAGCCTAATTCAGGGAACACCACTTTTCAGGGGCAGACCACTGAAATTCGCTGGCTTATGGCTAGGGCCTACCTCGCTGGCGTTCGATTGTCGCTACAGCATATCGAGCTCAGCCATCGAACGGTCACGGAAAACCCGTGGGTGGTCTAACTTTGCTGGGGTACCAAGGCTCCCCGCATAGAGAGTTCGCCCCCAAAGACCTATGTACCGGTCGCAAGGTTAGGCTTAATGCCTTATGCGACCTGTCCTGAACCGACGATTCCTTGCGTAGTGTCGAAAAATCGCTCATCTTCTTACGGGAGAAGGTGACGGCACGGCTGACCGATAGATTACGGTTCGCGCTTCTAAGAAGGGGGCCGATAAAGCCGGCACCCACGTCGCCAGCTTCTAGACGTCGACCAAAATGTCGTCGGCAACGGCGAAATCTGTCAACGAAACTCGAGGCAGCCGACTCTGGGTCGATCTTGCAATTTTGGACGACCACCGCTGGAAACGGACTATGTTGGCTCGTATCATTTCGATGGAAGCTTATTCGACCTATCCCATTTCTTCACGACCGGTCACGCCAATGGCATGCCGGCCGCCGCCCGCGCACCGGTATTATGCCACGGGAGCGCGAGCCTTTTCGCGACAAGTTCGACGGCTTTTGGGTAAAGGTCCTATTCAAGGCGCAGCTACCTGCAGAGGAGGATGCAATGCACGACGAAATCTACACGGACGGAATCGATGAAATCATGGTTGGAGGTTCGATCGTTCGTGTCGATCTCGTCAGCCTGTCGCCCACCGAGCATGATGCCAATAATTCGCCAAAGAAAGTTTTCCGCCAGCGGATCATCTTCCCGATAGAAGCCTTTGCTAACTCAGTGGAAGTGATGCAGAACGCATTGCAGGGTCTGGTCGACGCTGGCGTCGTGAAACGAAATGCACCCAGAACGCAGTCCGAGCCGCTGCGTGCGAGTGCGACGTCCGAAAGTACCGATCCCAATCATCCCCAGACCCCACGTACGCCCAATGTCTCAACCAATTTCCGCTGAGTCGGCTCAGAACGACAATCTTGCCCCCGAAGCCACCGGCGTCCTTCGGATCGAGGCTTCTGGTGAAGGCAATCGGACCGCCCTCGAATGCCTTGCATGGGTAGCAACCCATCACGGCATTGATCTTTCGGTGGAGCGCTTGAATCATATATACGCCGTCGGCCAGGAGGGCGTGTCGCAGGCGATGATGCTGCGAATGGCGAAAAAGGCAGGGCTGCGCGCGCGCATCACGACGGCTGACTGGCAGGCATTGTTCTCGCTCGGCGAGGCTTACCCCGCCGCGGTGCAACTCTCCAACGGCAACTGGGTGGTGGTGACCGCCGCTGCCACTGCGCCAGACGGCGAGCAGTTCGTTCTGGTGATCGATCCGCTTGCCGAACGTCAGAACGAGCCTGTGATCGTCGATCGGACGCGCTTCTGCGCTAATTGGAGTGGTGTCGTCCTTCTGACCAAACGTAACAACCGCTCGGCCGGTGCGCGGGAGAAATTTGGCTTCCGCTGGTTTGCCCCGGAGTTGCTGCGTGAATGGCGCCTTTTCGTTGATGTCGCCGTCGCTTCGATCCTTCTTTATGCGCTGGGACTGGTTGTCCCGATTTTTTTTCAGCTCGTTATCGACAAAGTCCTTGTCCACGAAAGCTTCACAACACTGTATGTTTTGGCGGTCGGCGCGATTGGGGCGTTGATATTCGATGCGGCCTTCGGCTTCCTCCGCCGCTATCTGATGCTCTATGCTACCAATCGAGTGGACATTCGCGTCGCGACGAAGACGTTTAGTCACCTGCTTGGCCTGCCTGTCGTTTTTTTTGAGCACATTTCCGCAGGCGTCCTTGTCAAGCATATGCAACAGGCGGCGCGCATCCGTGAATTCCTGACGGGCCGGATGTTTGTCACGATGCTGGATACCATCTCGCTGTTCGTCTTCATTCCGGTGCTCGCGTTCTATAGCATCAAGCTGACCGGCCTGGTGCTTGCCTTTACTGCGCTCAGCGGAACGATCGTCGTGCTATTGATGGGTCCGTTTCGGCGCCGGCTGCTCTCGCTATATGAGGCCGAGGCTGCGCGCCAGGCCCTTCTCGTGGAAACGGTCCATGGCATGCGAACGGTAAAGTCGCTGGCGATGGAGCCGCTGCAGGGGCGGCAGTGGGATGATCGTTGTGCGCAGTCCACGCAAATGCGTTTCGACGTTGAGAAGATCTCGGCGGGTGCCCAGTCGATCACCGGATTGCTGGAAAAGCTGATGACCTTGGGAATCATTGGGCTGGGGGCACTGAACGTCTTCAGCGGTGAAATGACGATCGGCGCGCTTGTCGCGTTCAACATGCTTGCCGGCCGGGTTTCGGGACCGCTGGTTCAAATGGTCACAATGGTCCACGAGTACCAGGAAGTCGCACTTGCGGTGAAGATGCTTGGCGAAGTGATGAACCAGAAGCCGGAGCGCGAGGTCGGACGCGAGGGGCTACGGCCCGAACTGATCGGAAAGATCGAGTTCGAGAGCGTATCGTTTCGATACAGCCCTGATGCACCACTGGCACTCGACGACGTGACGTTCAGCATTGAACCCGGCAAGGTGTTTGGTATCGTCGGCAGGAGTGGCTCCGGAAAGACCACGATAACCCGCATGATATCGGGTCTTCACCCGGTTCAGGATGGATTGGTGCGGATCGACGGCCTTGACGCGCGCGAGCTTGACCTAGCGCACCTACGTCGGGGTCTCGGTCTGGTGTTGCAAGACAATTTTCTGTTCCGCGGCACCGTGCGAGACAACATCGCCAGCGTGAAGCGGGGAGCGACTTTTGCTGAAGTCGTGCAGGCGGCACAACTCGCTGGCGCAGATGAATTCATCGAGCGTCTGCCGCGCGGCTTCGATACGATGCTAGAGGAAAACGCCTCGAACCTCTCAGGAGGGCAGAAGCAGCGGCTTGCGATCGCCCGTGCATTGATCGTCAATCCTCGCGTACTGATACTTGACGAGGCGACGAGCGCGCTTGATTCAGAAAGCGAAATGATAATTCGCAGGAATTTGCGGCGGATCGCTGCGGGACGCACTGTCATCATCGTGTCGCATCGGCTGTCGATGTTGGCCGAGGCCGATGCGATACTCGTCATCGACCGGGGACGTGTTATCGATATCGATCGTCACGACAGTCTTTTGAAGAAATGTTCGATGTATCGTCATCTGTGGAACCAGCAGATGAGGCATGTCGCATGAGCAGCCCCACAGAAAAACCGGACGACGTCAAGAATACGACTGATGTCAAGAAAGGCGGCCTGGCAAAATTGCGAGATATCCGGCGCCGTAGGCGCGACATCTCAAGGGCTGTGTCGGCAAGGCCGCCTGTCGTCAGCGAATTTCAGTCGGATGCGATGGAGATCGAACAGCGCAAGCCGCCGAGGCTTGCGCGGATCACGCTGTATTGTGTGGTAGCACTGATTCTTGCGGCGACGCTGTGGGCCACGGTTTCGCACGTCGATATGATCGTGACCGCGCAAGGCAAGTTGATCACGACCCGGCCCAATATGGTGGTTCAGCCGTTGGAAACATCGGTCATCCGCGAGATCCATGTCAGGGCGGGTGATGTTGTCAATCGCGGCGACGTGCTCGCGACGCTGGATCCGACCTTCTCGCAGGCTGATCTCGATCAGCTCCGTGATCGCGTCTCGGCGCTGGATGCCGCGATCAATCGCCTCAATGCCGAACTGTTGGGGCAAGACTACACCATAGCCAACCCATCCGATCCGGATGAAATCCTGCAGGACAAGCTATTTAAGCAGCGAAAATCGTTCAATGCCGCGCAGTTTAGCAACTTCGACGCCCAGATCGCCAGCGCGCGCGCCAACCTGGAGACCAGCCAGAACGAGGAGTCCGTGCTAAAGCAGCGATTGGAGACCATGAATTCGATTGAATCGATGCGCAGCACTTTGATGGACCAGAAGGTCGGTTCGCGCCTGAACTTCCTTCTGTCCCGCGATGCTCGGCTCGATGTCGAAAGCAATCTTTCGCGCACCCGCGGTAGTCAGGTCGATTATGCCCACCGCGTCGAGAAGGTGTCGGCTGATCGCCAAGTCTTCATGGAAGACTTTCGCAAGCAAGCCTCTCAGGAGCTGGTGGAGACGGTGGCAAAGCGTAATAGCGCTGCCGAGGATCTCAAGAAGGCCGAGCTTCGCCGCAAGTTGATTGTGCTGACTGCACCGGCGGATGCCATCGTTCTTGAAATCGCCAACCGCACGGTCGGGTCGGTCGCGCGGGAAGCTGAAACCCTGTTTGTGCTGGTGCCGCGAGATGTGCCATTGCAGGCCGAGGTTGATGTCGAAGGGCGTGATATTGGCCAGGTTGCGATCGGACAATCGGCTCGGATCAAGTATGAAGCCTATCCGTTTCAGAAATTCGGAACCGCTTCAGGTACGGTTCGTGTGGTCAGCCACGATGCCTTCGCGCCCGATGCCAAGAACGAGCCGACACATCGACTCCAGGCGCCGTACTATCGGGTTCTGGTCGATGTTGCCGATACGAAACTGCTCCGGCAGCCGGAGCACATGCAGTTGCTTCCGGGTATGGCTGTTACGGCGGAGCTGAAAGTAGGCCAACGACGCGTGATATCTTATTTCCTGTATCCTCTGCTGCGTGGGTTGGACGAGAGTATCCGTGAATACTGAAGGGATAGCTGTCGTATTGTCACCGCCGCATTCGGTTCTGTTGAAGCCGGGAAAAAGGGCGGTGAATACCGAGTGGGTGGAATTCATCCGGTGCGCAAAAGACTGAAAGTACCGTATCGCGCGACCCTCGAAGCGGGGGCGTGCCTGTGTGGCGGATCTGGTGTGTGGCTTCGTCGATGTAATCGCGGTTTGTGTGGAACTGCGATATGGAGCGCCTGCAATACCCTGCCTGACACCGCAATCGCTATTCTGATTGGCTAGGCCAGGCCGGCACCAACACCATGACAAGCCAGAAGGCGGAATGTGCTCATCACGAGGGCTGCTATGGCGTTCTCGGGCGAAGTGGATACCGATTCGCATGAATTCCATCAGAAGCGGGATGGCTTCAGGCTGCTCGTGCGGTTGGGGTAGATGGATTTACCTCGTGCCGTCCCAAGCCTAACAATCTTGTAGTTCTCTAGTTATGCAGCAAGCTGCGCACGGAAGAGGACGTCAACGCCGTAGCTCGTCGAGTTGTACGAGCTGGTCGGGAACAGGCTCGAGCCTCCATAAGCGTACACGCCGTTCCCTCCGACTGACGACGATGACGGAGCCGTCAGCGGTCCATTCGTAACAGAATTGTTGAACAGCCCGGGATCGGCCGCGTAGTTTCCTGAACTGTGATATGAAGCGACGTACGTCGTATTGGCGTTGATCGCCACAGGTGATGCGAATTCCACCTGCTGCCAGCCGCTCGCCGTTTCGTTGGTGAACGTCGCCGTCGCCAGCAATGTACCGCTAGCGCTCCATAGGTTGCCGACATGAGTGCCGACGTCTTGGGCACTCTTGTAGAAACGGATGCCGGTGATCTGCCCATCGCTCGATGCTCGGAACCTCATGCCAAGCTCAACCGAATTCGGGTCTGCAACCGAAGTCATCGCTGGGACGTAACTCGGGTTGAACAGGCTCACGGTCGATGAAGACGCTGGATTGATGGAAAGGCTTGCCGTTGCGGTCGCTGTGCCGCCCCGTCCATCAGAGATCGCATAGTCAAAAGATGCCGAGCCATTGTATCCGGCATTTGGCATGAAAGTGATCGTGTTGGTCTGCTGGTTGAACGTGGCAACGCCATTAACGCTATTGCTGACGCCCGTCACCGACAGCGCGTCGCCATCCGGATCGCTGTCATTGGCGAGCAACGTCGCAACAGGGATCGTGAGAATTGAACCTTGCGTGCCATTGAGGCCGCTGTCGTTAGCGGCGATCGGCGATCGATTGGCGCCCGCGGTGGCCGGGCTAAACATCACATCGACCCAATAGTTGGTCGCACCATAGCTGGCGTTGGGGAACAGGTTGGTACTGCCATAAGCGTAGACGCCATTTTGGGAACCCGGCGCGCTCAACGGCCCATTCGTATAGGTGGCGTTGAAGTAGCCGCCCGTCGACGTATAGTGGCCGTTGCTATGGTAGCTGGCGACGTAGGTCGTCCCGGCTGTAATTGCGATCGGATTACTGAATGTTACGGTTTGCCAGCCGCTGGAGGTCTCATTGGTGAAGGTCGCAGTCGCCAGCAAAGTGCCAGTGCTGCTCCACAGCGTTCCGGTATGGGTGCCGGTATCGCCAGCGCCTTTGTAGTATTTGATACCGGTGATCGTGCCGTCGCTCGAAGCAGCGAACCTGACACCAAGATTGACCTGAACGTTATCTGGATCGGAGAGCGAAGTCGGAACGCTTGACGGCGAGAACAGACTGATGGTTGGAGGCGTTACGCTCAGGTTCACCGTCGCATTTGCGGTGCCGCCGCGGCCGTCCGACACCGTGTATTGGAAACTTGCTGCTCCAGTGTAGCCGGCGACAGGAGCAAACAAAACACTATTGGTCTGTGCGTTAAACGTCGCTGTTCCGTTAACGGAACTTCCGTTGACGATCCCAGTGATAGTGAGCGTATCATTATTCGGGTCAGTATCGTTGGCAAGCAACGAAGAGGCCTGGATCGACAAGGTCGAATCCTGAGAAACCGTCAGGCCGCTGTCGTTGACCGCGACCGGCGGTTGGTTGGGCGGCGCGTTGACGTTGAGGCTTACGGTGGTGCTGGAGGTACCGCCTTTACCATCAGAAATGGCATAAATGAACGATGCAGGCCCAGTATAGCCTGCAGTGGGCGTGAAGGTCACCGTGTTGGTTTGAGCGTTGAAGGCCGCTGTGCCGTTGATACCGCCATTGGCGCCAGTAATGACCAATGTGTCATTGTCCTGATCGGTATCGTTGGCCAGCAAGGTCGCGGCGGATATCGAAAGGGCGGTGCCTCGTGTCGTCGTCAAGCCGCTGTCGCTGACGGCGACCGGAGGATGGTTGCTCGACGGCAGAATCGTCAGGCTGACGGTGGCGTTAGCGGTGCCTCCTTTACCATCGGAGATGGCGTAAGTGAAAGAAGCGGGACCCGTGTAACCTGGCGTCGGCGTGAAGGTCACCGAATTCGTGTTCGTGATATAGCCGGCGGTGCCGTTGACCCCTACACCGGCGCCGGTGATAGTCAACGTATTGCCGTCAGCATCAGTATCGTTGGCCAGCAACGTGGCCGCTGCAATCGTCAGTGTGTTGCCCTGGGGGGTGGTGAAACCGCTGTCGTTGTTCGCGACCGGGATATGATTGGTGCTGCCGCCCTCCGAACTAAAGACCACGTCAACCCAATAGTTGGTCGCGTTATACGAATTGGTCGGGAAAAGATTGCCGCTGCCATATGCGTAGAGGCCATTGCCACTGGCAGGTGCGGTCAGGACGCCGTTCACATGGTTGGTCGAGAAGTAGTTGGTCGTCGAAACATAGTGGCCATTGCTTTTATAGCTCGCCACGTAGTTGGTCCCAGCGGTGATAGCAACCGGATTGGCAAATGTGGCGACCTGCCACCCGCTGGCCGTCTCGTTCGTGAATGTGACGGTGGCCAGCAATGTACCCGTGCTGGTCCACAGCGAGCCGGTGTGCGTACCGGTGTCGCCGGCGCTCTTGTAATATCTAATCCCGTCGATAACTCCATTGGAGGATGACGTGAACCGTACGCCGAGATTGACCGGAACATTATCCGGATCGGATAACACGGCAGGTACGTCCGAGCTTGAGAACAGCGAGACGCTATTCTGCGGGTCGAGAACGTTCATGTGAACGATCGCGGATCCGGTGGCTCCGCGACCATCAGAGATGGCATAGCCGAAACTCGCGGGTCCAATATACCCCGGATTCGGCGTGAACGTGATGACGTTAGTCTGGCTGTTAAACGAAACGGTTCCGCCTGTTGCTGCGCCAACCCCGCTGATCGACAGAATGTCGCCATTGGGATCGATATCGTTGGCTAAAAGCGTCGCAGCAGAAAACGTGATCGGTGTGTTCTGGACTGCGGTGAAACCATCGTCGTTGTATCCGACAGGCGGCTCATTGACGGTATTGGCGGAACTGAAAATGACGTCGGCCCAGTAGTTGACGCCGTTCGAGGCCGTTGTCGGAAACGCGTTGTCAAGACCGTAAGTGTAATAACCGTTGGCAGAGGTTACCGTGAGAGGACCACTTGTATAGGTGGTGGTAAAGTAGTCAGAGCTATTAGCGTAATATCCATTGCTGTGATAGCTCGCAACGTATGTCGTGCCGGCCGCGATTGAGATCGGATTGGCGAATGTAACGGTCTGCCAGCCGCTGCTGGTCTCTTGCGTGAAGGTCGCGGAGCCCAGCAGTGTGCCGGTGCTGCTCCATAGCGACCCCACGTGCGTGCCGCCGTCGCCGACGCTCTTGTAGTATCTGAGGCCAACGATCGTTCCTGATTGACTTGAGGAGAACCTGACCCCGAGATTGACAGCTTTGGTGTCGCTATCGGTCAGAATCGTCGGGGTGCTGGACGGCGAGAAGAGCGATACGGTGGGAGTGGGAGCGACGGTGATGACGGTCCCCTGGTGTGGAGCCTCCATATTGACATTGTCGTCGACGGCGCGCGAGCGAATATCGTAAGTGCCGCCGGCTATCGGAACGAATGTGTAGCTCCAGTTCTCGAAGCCGGTTGCGCGTTGCCATGTTGTTCCACCGTTCGTCGAAACCTCGACGACAGCGACCCGCCCGCCCCCAGCGTCCGTAGCAGTTCCGGTGATTGTGATCGGTTGTGCCGCGGTGTAGGAACCGCTTGTCGTGGGAGACGTGATGACGGAGGTCGGTGCGATATGGTCGGTGGACTGAGCCGCGACCACGAGGCTTTGCATCAGCGTCTGTGGTTGTATACCCATATCCGCGAACAGGTTTACCATGGCCTGTTGGACGTTTGGATCGGTCGGGGTGGCCTCGTTATCGTGATGCGAATCGAGGCCCCAGCTCCAATAGACCGTTCCGGCACCGAAGACCAAGGCTCCGCTTGGAGCGCGATAGAGTGTCAGACTGTGCGTCGCGGTACCCGGGCCGGTTGTGATGCCATTGTCAAGCAGCAGCGTATTGACGTCGAGCGTCGTAGACGAAAGGGGGACGAGGCCAGCGGGGCGAAAGCCGTTATCCACATCGGAGTCCCACTCGTAACCGAGCAGGTTGGGGACCAGCGAATAGACCTGACCAGGCTGGATATTGGCGACTTCAGTGTTGGACCAGAAGCGGAAGTTGGAAAGATCATACGGAATCTTGATGGTGTCGAGACGATAGGAATCGACAGTAAACATGGTGCCGGTAACGTTGTTCTCCGGTAGGCCAGCGCCCCATTGCGGGTCGCGCCAGGTTGCAGTCGTATTGCCCGGATCGGTGTCAGCATTAGCCCAGGTCTCCTTGTAGGCAACCATCGTCTTGTAGGGCGTGCCACTGCCGTCGATGCTCGACTCCCAACGAAACTGCCAATACATCTCATTGCCGCTGAGGAATGCGAGGTTGACGCCGGAATCGCGCGCAGCCTCGACGTTCGAGCGCTGCTCCGCAGACCAATATTCATCGTGGCCGACTGACAAAAAAGCCTGGCTGTTGAGCAGTTGTGCGCCGTCACGGGCGGTGTCGATGCCGGAGATGTAATTGACGTCGTAGCCATTCTGCTCAAGCCATCGGATTGTCGGATACTCAACGCTGAAGATGAAATCCTGTGGACCCGCGGAATAGCCGCCGTCACGAGTGATGATCGGGCGATTGTAGCTGACAGCACTGGCGCGACCTTCCCGGCCGCTTTGGTCTACGCCGCCGTACAAGTTGTAGCCGCCCCACCAGTTATAGGCCTGCCACGTTGTGTCAGATGTTTGGAAGGTGATGTCACTCGGGGCTTCGTCATCCCGAACGATAAAGGGAACGATATTCGCCCCACCAGTGTCGAGGCGCGTCAGTTTGGCAAAATAGACGCCCGACACCGCCTCGAGAGGGACATCCCAGGATGCCGACACCGACCAGTTGCCGGCATCGACAAGCTTCATCGTCGGATCGAACGTCGGTACCGGCTGAATCTGCGCGGTGGACAGTGATTGATTGATGGTATCGACCTTACGGGCGCCATCGCCATTGTAGTAACCGATCCGGTAGATATCGATACGGTAGTTGGTGGCGTCGGTATTGATCTTGAAATCAACACGCTCGCCGTGATCGACCGTGAATTGTGCGGCGAATCCCTCGATGCTGCGGTCGCCTTGATCAATCAGCCATTCGCTTTCGGGCGTCCCCTGCTTCATGTTTTCAAGCACGATCGCATTGGGCGCTGCTACCGCCGCCATTGTCGTCAGCGAGCTTTGGATTTCCGTGCTCCCAGTCTGGAGGGACGGAGATGACGATTGCTGTGCTTCCTCGGGTGAGAGGGGCGTGAACATCATGAGCAGCGGGCTGGGGGCGCCTGCATCGGCCGCCGTCGTAGTTGGATTATAATAGTCGAGGACCTTGGGCGCGTAGCCAGACGGTTTGCCGCTCTCGCTCGGGGAGCCACCGGTGCGGACCGAACAGACCGTGCAAGCTCTCCCGGTGCAGGAGCCACATGGTGAGGTGAGAGCTTGTTGTTGCCATTGGGTGCTCCACGCTTCGATCGCGGAACGCGTACCTTCAATCGCCGTTGTCGTGCCCATAAAATCCCACCTCGAAAAATACAGCCAAAATCTGTAAAAAATCACACATAAACCATTTTTTAACTGAATTCCATCTCAAAAAATAAAATAGATTAAACTGTCCACGGAGCGGATTTTGCGAATAGCTGACACGACAGCGGCAATCGTCCCATGCAGGTTTTCGAGTTCTGAATCCCCAGCAATCGCGCAAGTTGGCATCAATGGCTGGCTAAAGGAATGCCCGCACGTTGTGCTCCTCGATATCGAACTGCGGCGATGCGCCGATGATCAATGCCAAGCAAGGAAGCGACGCCGGTCGTGATCGCGTTGAATTGGCGGCGAATCCTGCTGAACTGGACACTGATCGGTTACATGGGCGCCTTCAGGGGCGGCGGGAGTATCTGGAAATTGGCTGCGGAGACGGAGTCCTTTTCGAACCTCAAGCGACTTGGATATACTCACTACGTTAGGACGGACATCTCTGGCGTGGAGAACGAAGGCTTCGTCTATACAAACAATTGCACAGAATATCTCAAGCGGACGGGACGTATACGAACCCGTGGGCCTTTTCGATGTCATCGTGTTTCACGAATCTCTTTTCTAATTGAGCGATCCTGTCTGCTCGCTGAAGCGTTACGCAGAGTCACTTAAGCCTGAGGGACTGTTCATCGTCTCGAATTACCCGGCGGCGGCGATCATCGGCAATATTGCGTGATTCAAAGCAAGTGGTCGACATACTCAACGAAACCGGACCACCGAAGGTTGTCTTGGCTTTGTACGGTATTAAAGCAGCGGAGCTGTCGAATCCTTCAATTGGTGTCACGGCGAGGCACGCGGGATAAATGATTGCGAAGTGGTTTGGGTGCGTCGCCGGTGCGGTCATCGAACATCCACATGCCGCTGCCAAGCAGGAAAATGACCAAGACATAAGGCGCATCCCATACATGGACGGTACATACTGCGACGATGACTCCACATATCGTGACAATGAGACCCTTACGGCATTGCGCTACCTGGAATGGAAGATTTTTCAGCCGTCCCAGACCGAAGCAAACCGAAAGAAAACTACCGACTATGAACAAAAGGCCGGGGATACCGTAGGACATGGCCGCACTCAACCAAAAGTTATCAACACTGCCGCCCATCCAGGATGGACGTTCCCAGTCGTTCAAGCCAATTCCAAGGACCGGATGCTGCATCACTGATTGGGTACCGTAGTTCCAGATATGGATGCGCATGTAGGAGGTGTCGGCGTTGAACGTCAAATATGAAATAAAAACGTCGATGGGGCTACGGTTGGAGCTGACGTCCACCACAAGATAGGCGGTAAGCACGATTCCGGCCAATATGGCCCAACGCCATGTTACGGCCGCAGTGACCTTGTCCCAGCCTATCAACATCGCCTGAACGACAACCGATAGGATCGCTCCGGAGGAAAGCGAGGAGACGACCGCCATGGCCACAAAACCCGGACTCAATCGACTCAAACGTGAGCTGCGAAAGGAATAAAAGCTGAGAGCGAACGCGGTTGAACAAGCGACGCCGAACAGAATGAAATTCTCAAAGGTGCCCTGCGCTCGTCTGAGTCCGAATCTCGCTTCGCTGCCAACGACATCGTAAACGGAGAATACCGAGCCGAACCATTGGATGAGAACCGGCGAGCCAGAAACATTCTCATAGATGGCAAATGGAAGGAGAAAGATAACCATTAGCGCGAGGTATTTCACCATGCGCTGGAATGCGATGACGTCTCGAATGTATCGCTTAGCGAAAAGGAATGGTCCGAATGTCTCGATGACGAATATGCCGGCAGTTTGCAGGCCATCCATGCCGTGATGACTCAACAACACGATCGCGCCCCACGCAGCGGTCGCGAGCATGAAAATGTCCGGCAATCGTATTCGCCCGACCGATCCAGATAGCCACGCGATCAGGCATGGAATGAAGGTCGCTATAAGCACCAGCCGGTATGGCGAGAGGCGTACTGTGCCTAAGTAGAAGAGAACCGGCGACGCTAACGTGAAAACGAAGATTGGAACCAATATGGATGGCTTTAGGCGCCGGACCGGTTGCGCAGCCGCGGCTTCTCGGGCGACGGAAGGTTGCAAGCGTCCGAGCCGGTGAGGCGCTCTTGTAGCCATGCGTTCCAACCGACTTCATCCCTTACGATAAAATGCCGTGATCGCCTCGGTGAGAACAGTAGCGCCTGATGCCCGGCGGATACAACGAAAGTTCGTACCTTTCATCGTCAATTCACGCTGCATCGAGTCGGAAGAATACCAACGAAAGCTTTATGGCATCTTCGACAGCCTCATGACATTATCGATATCGCCGGTGCATCAGAGGCTTGTAGAGTCCAAGCTTCGTGCTGAGCTTCCAGGCAAGGCCACGTTTGGTATCCGGATCGAGCAAGTGCTGGCGCATATATTCCGTGTCCATGCTGTTCGTTAGACAAAGTCGGGAATAGAGAAAGGGTTCAAAGCCGCGATGATATCCCAGCTGTATTGTGAAGAGATGCGTGTAGCCGACCCTCAGGGCCGCATCCCAAACCCGCCGGGAAAAGCGTCCGTATGGAAAGGCGAAAAGGGGAACCTCTTTCCCGAGACGATCCTCCAGCATCGATTTCGACACCTTGAGTTCGCGGTCGAGTTCAACATCCGAGACGGTTGTCAAATCAGCGTGGGCCATCCCATGTGAACCGATGACGCCGCCGCCTCTGCTGATTTCCTCGATCATCGCCCAGTTCATACGCCCCGCCGCACCCACGAAATCGACTGGGATAAAGGACATGAAACCCGGAATTCGACCAGCTGTTACGTAACGATTGTAGACATGCGTGTAGTCCGACAGAAAGCCATCATCGAAAGTGAGCAGGATCTCGCGATTATGATCGGCATTCGGATGAGTGCAGCGGTCTATGAAGGTCTGAGGCGAGATCAGCATATCTCCGCAAAGCGCAAGATGTGCATCGAATGCCTCATGCGTCAGGCACCAGGCATTCGATGGCGAATCTTCAACCAGCTGATGATAATTCAGGACGATCATAGGCGTTGTATCAGGTCTGACACACGCTGCCCCCAGACCTGCCAGTTCAATCGTGCTTCGAAAGCGTCACGACTCGAGCATCTAAGGCGCTCCAGCCGATCCGGATCGGAAAAGATCTTGGAGATGACGGTCGCATAGTCCAGTTTGGTCGCGCTCGGTGGCACAAGGATGCCGTTCTCTCCCTCTCTGACAGCACTGGGCACCCCCCCTGTGGCCGGCGCAACGCTCAGCACGCCATGGGCCGCTGCTTCGCAAAACACAATACCATAGCAATCTGCTCGGGTGGGCAACAAGAAGAAATCTGTATCCCGATAGAGTTGATATAGTCGTTCGCGCTGTTCGCGATCATTTTTGTCGAGGTAAGGAATAATCGTCAGACCATCGTGGGACACGCGCTTGGGCGGTGTGCATCCGCAGATCACAAGTTCTGTTTCAAGGCCCCTGGCCCTTAATTCAAGGAGAGTCTCAACCGCGACGTCGGCGCCTTTTTCTTCCCAATTGGCCCCGATGAAGAGGAGGCGACATGGGCCCGGTTTACGAGTTTCAAGTACCGAGCTGCGGTTGGGTATCTCTTCGAGATTGGCGCCCCAGGGAACGACATGCACCCGTGCAGGGTCGGCTCCGTAATCCCTGACGGCAGATTCAGCTGCCCATTGCGACGGATAAAGGATCAAATCAGCGCGCGCGATTGTATCACGTTCCAGACGTTCCGATGTTTCCCGGGCGGCGCGTGACAGATTTCGATAGTTTGGATGATAGTCTTCAATCAGCCGAAAGGTAGCGTCGGACGCATAGACGAGGGGAATGCCGGCAGGCACATTCCAAGCGAAGGTGGACCCGGCGGGCGCGAACACAACATCGGGAGAAACCGCACGGATTTTGCGTGCCGCGTCCGTCGAATACTGCGCAACGACGGGACCTGCGTGGACTGGGGAGAGGACCTGCCTGCGAAAGGCGCGGCAAAGTCTGGAATACGCTTTGTAAAAAGGCAGGATCGGCGCACTCAAGGGACCGATATGGATAACATCGTTACCTTCATTTGCGAGCGATTTGGACATATGGAACGGAGTGCCAGACCAAAACTTCACGTTGCTTCCGTCTCCGACTGTAACGAAGGCAATCCGCCGCGCTGATCGAGTGTGATTCCGATTCAATTTGTTCTCCTGCAGGAGAAGGCTGGTTCAACCAATACGGCGGGCCACAAGCTCACAAGTTGTGCGGATTAGATAGTCAAGAGTTCTTCGGGTCAGCGCTTCATTAAATGCTGAAGCCTTCCTTTTTATGTTGTGTATGCAAAGATTCTGTCGACGACGCGAGATGACCGCATTCATCCGACAATCGTCTCGCCGAAACCACGACGGATGTTGCAATCGAGATTGCGAGCATTGTTTCTTGGCGATTCCGGACTCCGATCGGTTGATCAATTTTCATTCCTGATTTGATGCACCAACCGCTCACGCGACAAGCTGTACTGAAGTGCACCCCGGTGGACGAATAACCATTCCCAAGTTCAAGAACGGACATGTCATGAGATACTTGCCCAATGGTTCGAAGAGACAGCATGTTCGGGCTTGGAATGATCACAGTAGAGTTATCGCGCAGGCAATATTTTATGCTGGACAGCACTACTTCGGGTCATGGGCAAGGTGCAGGACATTCAAGCACAGGACGCAATCGAACTTTTCTCCGTACGTAAGCGCTGCGATCTTGTCGATGTCTCCATGGACCTTGCCACGCCACGGACGGCGGCACTACGTGCTTCAGCCATTCAATGCACGCAGCGATATCGTTTTCTATATCGTGACGAATGAAAGGAAACCCGGATTCTCAGCCACGCTGTCAACGCATGAACTTAAGGAATTATGACATGAACGGTACTCACATGCCTAACTCTGTACGCACGGCGTCCGCCACGCGCGCCTGATCGTCATCCGTCATCTGCGCATAAAGCGGCAACAGAATCGCGCGATCCTGCGCGAGTTCTGATTGTCGCAGACCATGCCGTGGCTTCTCACCTGCATAGGCTGGCTCCCGGTGCGAGCACATGATCCCACGCCGCGTGGCAATGTCTTGATCGAGCAGAGCTTGCATGATTTCACGTTGATCAACGTGATCGGGCAAACGGACACAGTAGCTTTGCCAGTTCGAGCGGGCCCAATCCGGTTCGGAGGGAAGACGCAGTCCTTCGATATTGCCTAGCATTTCCGTATATCTTGCAGCAAGCGCTCGGCGGCGGGTAACGATGCCATCCAACTTCGTGAGCTGCGTGCGGCCGATCGCCGCCTGTATATCAGTCATCCGATAATTAAAGCCGACGTCGAGGTACTGTTCAAAGATGGTCTGCGACGCGCCATGCCGAACCGTGTCCGGCACGCTCATGGCGTGCTGCCTCAGCAGTTTGAACTTGCGGTCGAATTCCGGCTCCGAGGTCGTCAGCATGCCACCTTCGCCGGTGGTGATGACCTTTCGTGGATGGAAGGAAAAGCACGTAATCTGGCCGTGCGCTTTTCCGATCCGTTCCCAGATCCCATCCACGCGGATTTCGCTGCCGGCCGCACAGGCCGCATCCTCGATCAGCACCAGGTTATGCTGGCGTGCAAGCGCGGCCAAGGCAGGAAGGTCGCAAGGCAAACCCATCTGATGAACGGCAATAATGGCGCGCGTACGCGGTGTAATTGCCTCCGCGACCTTGAGCGGGTCGATATTGTAGGTGTCAGGATTGATATCGACAAAGACCGCCGTTGCTCCGCAGTATCTCACACTGTTTGCCGTTGCGATAAACGAATGGCTTGCCGTGACGACCTCATCACCGGGGCCGATATTGGCGGCGACCAGCGCGAGATGAAGTGCGGTCGTGCAGTTCGAAACTGCGGTCGCATAGGGAGCGCCGACAAGAGCAGAGAACTCGCGCTCAAAAGCTGCGACTTGGGGGCCCTGCGAGACCCAGCCCGACAATATGGCTTCACGAGCAGCGTTGGCTTCCTCGTCGCCCAGAAATGGTAATGCTATGGGGATCACGAAACGTCGGCCTTCTCTTGCCGTGGCGATGCCGAGGATGAAAGCTCGCTGCGCCACCATGTCACGAGTTGATTCAATCCTTGTTCGAGTGGAATCGTGGAACGGAAGCCAAGCAACTGTTCTGCTTTCGCCGTCGAGGCAAGACGGCGGGGAACGGGATTGACGCTGCGCTCCGGAGCGAATTCCGGGGTAAGGCCGCCTCGAACCATGACCGAGGTAAGTGCCGCCGCGAGCTGCGCCAGGCTGGTTTCGGTTCCGCTGGCCACGTTGAACACCTGATCGGTGGCACTCGCCTTCGCGCCGAGAATATTGGCGCGGGCGACATCCCTGACGTGAATGAAATCCATGGTCTGCTGACCGTCGCCGAAGATGATCGGCGGCAGGCCCGCTTCCAGCCGTTCCATCCAGCGGATCAGGACTTCCGTATACCGCCCGTGAATGTCCATGCGTTCGCCGTAGACGTTGAAATATCTGAAGGCAACGTAATCGAGCTTATGCATGTCGTTGAAGGTGCGGAGCAGACCTTCGTTGAAGGCTTTCGCCGCGCCGTAGAGCGTTCGGTTATCATATGCGTTGTGATGTTCCGTCGTCGGGAATTCATCGGCCATGCCATAGACCGACGCCGAGGATGCGGCAACCACCTTCTCAATGCCATGCTGGACGCAAAGTTCGAGCAAATCATAGGTGGCCTGAACCATGACCTCCATCGCGAGACGGGGTTCGGCTGCGCAGTGCGTGATCCGCAAGGCCGCCTGGTGAAACACGATGTCCGCATCCTTCACCAGAGCCGCCATCAGTTTGCTGTCGCGGAGATCACCGTCGATCAATCGGACAGGACCGCGCGCAAGAGCATTCTTCAGGTTTTCCGGACGTCCGCGCACCATGTTGTCGATGGCGACGATTTGCTGGCAACCTTCGTCGCACAGAAGGTCGACGATGTGAGAGCCGATAAAGCCGGCGCCGCCAGTGACCAGGATTCGTTTTCCCTTCAAGTCGGCCACATTAAACTCCGTTTTGCAATTCGATGAATGTCGTTTCGTTTGAGGACAAAGCGACAGAACGGCGTGCTAGGCTGCGAGAGACGGCAGAGCCTTTTCCAGTTCCGCCGCAACCACATTAACCTGCTCGGGCTTGAGTTCGGCATAGATGGGCAACGATAGAAATTGTTTCGAAAGCGCTTCGGTCACCGGGAGCGAACCGGCGCCATGGCCGGCATCTTCATAGGCCTTCTGCAGATGCACCGGAATGGGATAATGGATACCGGTGCCGATACCCGCGGCCTGCAGGGCGGCCTGTGCTTCGTCGCGTCGGGCGAGGGTCACCGCATAGACGTGATAGACGTGCTCTCGGTTCGCTGGTGACACCGGTCGTTGACAGGGCAGTTTCTGCAGCAGCCGGTCATACTGCGAGGCGACCGCACGGCGGCCTTCCGTCCATGCCTCGATGTAGTTCATCTTGACGTTGAGAACGGCGCCCTGAATGCCATCCATGCGATAGTTATAGCCGCGCAGAACGTGATTATACTTGGAATCTTGGCCCCAGTCGCGAAGCAGTGAAATGCGCTTCGCATAGTCGGCGTTGTTGGTGACGACCGCGCCGCCTTCGCCATACGCGCCGAGATTTTTGCCGGGGTAGAAGCTGAAGCAGCCGAGATCGCCGATCGACCCGGCGCGCCGGCCTTTGTAGACCGCGCCATGAGCTTGCGCCGCGTCCTCGATGACGACGAGGTCGTGACGCCGAGCGATCTCCATGAGGGGATCCATGTCGGCCATCAGTCCATGAAGATGGACAGGCAGGATCGCCTTAGTTCGCGGCGTAATCGCGGCTTCGATCGCCGCTGGATTTATCGTCCACGTCTCGGGATCGACGTCAACGAAGACCGGCTTGGCGCCAGCGTAAAGGATAGCCGCTGTGGTCGCTACAAACGTCAACGATACGGTGATGACTTCGTCGCCGGCCCCGACGCCGGCCGCGAGAAGAGCCAAATGCAGGGCCGATGTCCCGGTGTTTACCGCAAGACAATGTTCGACGCCGCAATAGGGCGCGAAGCGCTTCTCAAAGGCAGCAACCTCCGGACCTTGCACATACTGCGTGCTATCGATGGCGCGTAGGACAGCGGCATCGATCTCGGGCTTCATTTGCAGGTACTGTGCTTTCAGATCGAGAAAGGGGATCAAGCAAATAATCCTATGTAGGAAACGTTTGTTGAAAGAAGCATTTATTTCCGGCGCAAAAACGAAATTACACAATTTAAAAATGGAAACCAGAATAAAATTAAATATCGGCGGTTGGGGCAGGAAGTTCCGGCAGGTTTGATTAATAGCCTGGAAAGTTTGAATTTGTCATGTCGGCTCATCGGTCCGGGATTTGACGGGCCGGGCCGGAACTCCAGCGACAATATCGCCCGGAGCCACGTCCCGGGTGACAACGGCGCCTGCACCGATAATGGCGCCATCGCCGATCGAGATGCCGCTTAAAATCGTGGCGTTGGAGCCGATCGACACCCGGCGTCCGACCCGGGTCGTTTCAACCTGCCAATCCGCGGCACCCTGCAGGCGGCCATCCTCGGTCGTGGCGCGCGGGAGCTTGTCATTGGTGAACATGACGCCGTGTCCGATGAAGGCTTCGTCTTCGATCGTGACGCCCTCACAGATAAAGGTGTGCGATGAGATCTTGCATCGCGCGCCAATCTTGGCTCCAATCTGAATCTCCACAAAGGTTCCGATGCGGGTTTCATCCCCGACGGTGCATCCATAGAGATTCACCAGATCGGGATGAAAAATGCAGACGTCGTATCCGAGTTGAACATCATCCTTAATCGGCATCGGTAGCTCCGGCTTCGATGGATCCTGAAATCCGGTTTCCCGGAGGAGTGTTCTATCGCACGGCATTGCGCCGCGCGGGTAGAATAAATCTGAGCTTCAGAGGACCGAACAATGCGCTGCCTGCCTGCTGCAGCAGTGGCAGCAAGGGGTGGCGGGCTGCAATCAATCCCAGTAACCAACATAGGGCCGACCCGAAGCAGGCGATGAGGAGTCCAACGATGGGTGTAATCAACTGGAATGCTCCGAGCGAGGCGCAGACGATGGTGGGTATCGCACTGGCGACGGTCACGAGCGCGCTTTTGGACGTCGCTCGAAGCAGATCTCTCGGTTTGATATTAAGATGCCGGCTGACAAAATGGATAGCCACGAGGGCCTGCAGCGGCAGAGTCAAGAGCGCGGATGCCGCGACCGCTTCAATGCTGATGAACGAGGCAGCAAAAATCAGAAGCAGGGATGGTGGCAGCGAAATGCATGAGGATATGAGCGCATCGCGTACATGCCCCACCGCGACCAGGACCGGATAAGTGAGGCAGGCGGCGAACAGAGCAAGATTTGCAACGCACAGAAGCTGCACCAGCGGGATGATCTCGAGCCATGTCGGGCCCAGCCAGACCAGGATGATTGGATGGGCCAAGATGGCAAGAAATGTAAGGGCGGGCCACTGGACGGCGCTCAGAAGTGTCACCGAATCGAGGTAGATCTTGCGAAGGCCTATTCCTGCTCTGTTTTCGGCGAAGATCGCCGGCATGATGACCGGTCCCAGCACCTGGCCGACCAGCTTGTCAAAGACTTGCGTCACCCCGATCGCGCGGCTGTAGAGTCCGACGGCAGTGAAATCGAGTATGCGGCCAAGAAACAGTTGCGGCGATAAATTGTAGAAAACGTTCATCAGGCCGACGCCACCCGAATACATCCCGAACTTGAGGACGTCCGAACAGTTCGAAAGCGACGGTTTGAAAATTCGAATGTTGTGTGACGTGGCCAGCAACAGAATTGTCAGAACAAGATTGATGGCGACCCCGCCCCATATGGGAGCCATGAAGCTGAAATTCAGGACCCCGAGCAAGATAGATACTGCTGCTCCGACGAAATTCGCAATAAGATTGCAGAGTGCAAGCTTCCCGAACGCCATTTCCCGCCGTAGCAAGGCGGAAATCACAACCGAGAACGGTGTCAGAAGGAAGTTCAGGGCCGCGACAGCCATCCCGATATCGAGGCCGCTTTGCTTGAAGAGCACGACAAAAGCTTTGCCGAAAAGGACAAGCATCAGCGCAAGGAACAACGAGATGCAGAAAGTGACGGTAAAAGCCGTGCGGGTGTCCGATTCCGTAAGGTCCTGCTTCTGAATGAGATAGTTAGCGCCGCCGAATTCCTGGAACGAAGCCGCAATAATCGCAACGACCGCGTTCACGACCGCGTAGATACCGAATTCCGCCGGCGTCAGCAGCCGTGAAAGGATCGCGGTCGAGATAAAAAACAGCAGCAGGCCGCCATACCGCTCAATCGCGGAAAAGAAGATCGAGCGTTGAACAGATCCCATGGCGGATTACATCATCTTACGATCTAAAGAATGAGAGGCGTTCCCGTTCAATCGAACATGATTCGCGTAAAGAAAAATACGCTAGATTAAAACCACGGCACCCTAGACGCGCTCCCGAACTCTGATGGGTTGTCCAAGCCGGACCGGGCGGCCTTGTTCGATGATTGATCGCGACGCGGCTTCGAGAATTTCGACCACGTGCAATCCAGACGCTGCGCTCGAAATCGGCACCTTGTTGTTGATTACGCAATCGGCGAAATGTTCGATTTCGGTTTGCAACGCTTCCTTGGTGGAGATATGGGGGGCTCTCATGTCGCCCGCGCGATATCCGATCTTGAGCTGATGAGCATTTTCGGGCGACGGGTTCAAGGTGATACCCTTATCGTAAACCTTGATCTTCTCGGTCGGCTCGACATCGTCATAAACGATCATGCTGCGGCTTCCGCCAATGAAGGTTTGACGCACCTTGATGGGTGAGAGCCAGTTGACGCTGATGTGGGCGACGCACTTGGACTCAAAGAACAGTGTGATGTGCGCCATATTCTCAGGCGATCCGGCGACATGGCAGGAGCCGGTTGCGGAAACCGAAACCGGCTTTTCCTTGAGGATGTAGTTGATAATCGAAATGTCGTGAACGGCGAGATCCCAGATCACATTAACATCGCTTTGGAACAGACCAAGGCTCGAGCGGATGCTGTCGTAGTAGTAGATTTCACCCAGGCTGTCGGTGTGGATGAGCTCGCGAATCTTCTGGACCGCCGGCGTATACAGGAACGTGTGATCCACCATCAGGATCAGATTGCGGCGGTCCGCTTCGTCAATCAGGCGGCGGACCTGTTTCGTCGTTGGAGCTAATGGCTTCTCGACGAAGACGTGTTTCCCGGCCTTCAATGCAGCCAGCGCCAGATCGTAATGGGTGTGGGTCGGTGTCGCGATCGCGACCGCATCGATCCTCGGGTTTGTCAGCAGTTCGCAGAAATCCGAAGTCGTCGTGATACTCGGATTGAGCCGCTGGCTCGTTGCGAGCTTGCCAGGATCCAGGTCGCATATGCTGACCACATGGGTCGATGTGCCGTTCGAAAAATTTCGGACGAGATTAGGGCCCCAATATCCGTAACCGATAACGCCAATACCTAGTTGTCTGTTGGTCATGTTTTACCCGTCACATCGAAATCCCCATGGCGCACTTGCGCAAAAAGCAAGTTGTGCACAGAAGACAATTTTACGATCGTTTCAGTGCCCGGCCGGCTTCGAAAGCCGGTACGTGGGGCATCCTTCGCATTCTGCTTGGCGAGTCAGGCTGAGACATCCTTGTCATCAAACCGAACGTTCTTTGCTTCAATAAACATCCGAATGGTGCGGATCAGATTCGGAGACGCCTCGGAGCTAAGTCGCTCTGAGGAAGTCGGATTCTGGAGTTGATCGAGCTTTTCATGGAGTTCCTTTTGATCCATCGCAGTGAGAATGCGGCCTTGCTCAGAGAGGCGTCGCGCGGTCGCAATCTGATGATCGTTGCGATGCTCGCCGAGATCGGCGCGGCGCGGCATCACGAGAATCCTCTTGCCGAGTTCGAGGGCAGTGATGATCGACCCCATTCCGGCATGAGCGACGATCAGGTTGGCAACTTCGGCATGTTGTCTGAATTCATCCGCGCCGATGAATGGCGCGGAGCGGATATGCTCGGGACGAAAGTCGGAGGGGCCGGTCTGGGCAAAGATGTCTGCGCCTCCGCGTCTACCGGCCCATTCGTCGATTGCCCGGATCAGGCGATCAAAGCGTCCTTGCGTGCCGACAGTGACAAAAATCATAGCACGGAGCCCACGTAGTATGGGCCGCCGGCTTTCGCCAAATCCGGCCATTGGGTTAACCACAGATCTGCGCAGCGGCCGATCCGATGGCCGGATACCGACAGTCGGTCGACATTCGCGATGCTGTCCAGCCAGATTGTTCTGGCCCCCATGAGGTGGCCCAGGCGTAGGGCGAAATAGCCGGGTGCGGCGCCGGTCGAGACGACGATATCGGGTCGCTCGGTCAAGATAATCCAGGCCACTTCGGCTGCTGTCTTGAGAAGGCGGAATTTGGTCGAGAGATTGGAGTCGGTCACGGTCAAAAATCGACGGCCGTTCACCTGAGATCGATAGGACTCGTGGGTCGTCACAAAGGTCACATCGCAGTCCTGGAATGCTGGGCCGATGCGGAGGAGTTGAATCCAGTGACCCCCGCCCGAGGCAACCGCCAGCAGCTTGTAGCGTGCGGCTTTGGGAGGCCGAACAACAGAAGTGCCTGGGCGAGCCAGTTCGGTCATATAGCAGCTCGATAAGTGCTTAAAAAAGTTAAACAAACAATAGCTATTCTGAACGAACAATAATAAAATGCGTCGACATAATCAATATAAATATGTTCTTGGAAATAAGTGGAATTTTTAAGTGGTTAAAATGGTGCCGGAATCTGTCTGTCTGAATTAAAGTGATTCCAACTGTTGGCTTGATGTTGCTTTGTGAAAGTTAACGCAAGAGTCTGCGTATTCTGACGTTGCCGTCAGGGAACCGACCAAATCAAGATTGGCTGTGACCTCTCCTCCAAAATGAGCCATCGCCTGAACGGAGACGGAGATGAGGCAGTCGATCTTGTGAGTGCACGAGGCAGGGTCGAAGACGGGGACTTATTGCCGCAAACAGGGCATCAGTAGCGCGACGTTCGACAAGTGGAAGGCGGGTATGGTGGTCTGGATGCATGTGTCCGAGGCCCGTCGTCTGAAGGTTCTGATCGACGAGAATGCCTGAAGAAGCTGCTGGCCGAGGCGATGGTCGCCCGCCGGACGGCTTCAGGCTTCTTGCCATATTTACGTTGACTATTAAAAATATAAAATCTTGTCGTTTTCTGCCGGGGAAGTCATCTATTTTGTATGAAATAAAATACAGATAATGAACGGATGTGTGGGAGAATGTGCGTTGAATCGAAGGACCGTTTCCGTGGCAAGGACGCGACAATGCATGCGCCTTATCAGCTTTCGACGCTGCCGGAGTTCCAGATGAACGCCCAAGGCGGACGGCTTAGCGTGCTCGTGGCGCTGGCAAGCTACGGCACGTCCAACAACCGCCACTTGGAGCGGTTGATCCGTGAATACAGGTCTATGGCGTTGGACGTCGATATCGTCATCCTATCGAACATCGACAAGAAGTCCACGCCGGGGGTTGAATGTCGGGTCGGCCTTCCAAGCAGGGATCCGTGGTCCTTGCCATTCGCGCATAAGAAGCTGTTTGCGGAGCGTGCCGATCAGCACGATTTGTTCATCTATTCCGAGGACGACATCCTAATAACCGAACGGCAGTTGCGAGCCTTTCTGGAAGTAACGGCTGTTCTGCCAGATGACGAAGTTGCCGGTTTCATCCGCATGGAAAAGAGTTCGGACGGCAGCATTAGCTATCCAGACATGCACGATGAGTATCATTGGGATGTGGGGTCTTTGAGGTCGAGGGAAAATTATACTCTTGCAAGTTTTACCAATGAGCATGCGGCCTGTTATGTGCTCACGCAAAATCAACTGAGAAAGGCCATCAAGTCGGGCGGCTTCCTGGTTGAGCCTTACGAGTGGAAGCACGACTTGCTCTGTACTGCCGCAACCGACCCTTACATCCAATGCGGTTTCACTAAGCTGATCCCCATATCAGATTTTGATAACTTTACTGTTCATCACCTGTCCAACAAGTACGCAGGCAAGGTTGGAGTTGATGAAGCAGAAATGCGCGCGCAGATCGATGCCATGATGCAACTTTCTGAGAGTGCAGGTGCAACCCGGCCGCTGTTCAACACGGAAACTAAGCTTTGGCGTCGTATGTATTCCAAGAATTATTACGACCGGGTCAGTCAGGAGGTAATTTCCATGATTCCTCCCGAAGCGCGCACGGTTCTTTCGGTCGGGTGTGGCTCAGGTGCGACCGAATGTCGGCTGAAGGAGAGAGGTCTGCGAGTCCTGGCAATACCACTGGATCCGGTTGTGTGCGGGAGCGCGGCAGAACGAGGTGTCGAAATGGTATTCGGCGATTTCCACGACGCCAAGGAGAAGCTCGGTAACCAGGCTGTCGACTGCGTCTTGCTCTCGAATGTGCTCCACCTAATTCCCGACCCGGTCGAAGTCCTGTCCCTGTTTCGCGGCAGCATGACCGAAAAGTCGGTGATGATCATCGAGGCGCCGAACATGCGTTGCGTGTCGGAGGCCTGGAGGAGAGTCCGCTATGCGCATCGGTATCGCGGGTTGGGAAACTACGACCTGTCGGGTACCCATTACAGCAGTTTAGCGAAAGTCCGTGATTGGTGCAGCAGATCCGGCTTAACGGTATGTGGCACTAGAGGTACGCTTCACCGCCGTGCCGAATTTCTCCGCGGCCTTTCGTCAGGATTTGCTGAACTAATGATGTCACCCAGCTTCGTCAGCGTGGTCAAGCGCGGGGACGCCGCCGGAATCTCAGATCGCTAATTGCAGGCGAGACATTAGCGTCCGCACTTCCGAAACTTGCTCTTTCGTCGCTTTCTGCAGTCCGCGCTGTTGCGCTTGTTGGTAAGTGAATAGATGAGTCACCACCAAACTTTCGATAACCATGCAGGGCGGCGGATCACATTCGCCACGATCGGCGATGCTAGCGAGGTGCGGTTCTGGTCCGGAACCCCTTTTCACGTGTCGAAATCGCTCGCGAGTGAAGGCAACGATGTCGTTCATGTCGGTCCTCTGAACGCGCCGATCCTGCCTCTCTATAAGACTTATGCAAGGCTTAGCCGTACCTTTCGTCGCGGAGGCTTTCTCCAGTTCATGCGGGGCCTGTCGTTGCGCAGTATGCAGCGGCTGCCTCGCGGAAGATCCGGTCCGTTTCGCCAGATATCGTTTTTGCGCCAACCGGATCCACCTTTGCTTGGAGTGTCCCGGACGGCATTCCTCTTAATGTACGCCTCGGACGCGACCTGCCGGCTGGTGGAGAACTACCATTCCAATTACCGCAACCTGTCACGCGCCGCTCGGGAGGTCGCTGAGCGCTTGGAACGAGACACGATCTCGCGCGCGGATTTGGTGCTTTACCCGTCAGATTGGGCAAAAGCAACGGCAAGCGCCGCGCAAAGGAGAAAGTTCTTCATTTAGCGATGCTTTCGGCTATTTCTGGCTTGCAGAGCCCGGCCAGCGTCGGGTAACGTTAAGTTCAACGGTCCGTTGAACCGGATGGGAGAACGGGTAGACGTATTTAGACCAGCGTAATTTCCGGTGAGGTTAGATTATGTTGCGGCCGTTAGATCGCGAACAACTTCGACAGGAGTTTGCCACCGCCAAGCCGTTCCCTTTTGTGAAGATTGAAAACTTCTTGGAGCCATCTGCGGCCCGGGAAATTGCAGCTTCGTACCCGTCGTTTGATGAGGCATTAGGTCAGGGGCGTACGTTCACTACCGTTAACGAGCGTAAAAAAGTACAGATCACCAAGCCTGACCTTTTCCCGGCACCGGTTGCACGTCTGAACGATCTACTAGCTTCCCCGCAATTCCTATCCGACCTATCCTTCATCACAGCAATGCCAAATCTGCTTGCAGATGCGGAATTGGTTGGCGGCGGAATGCATATTACCGGACCCGGAGGTCGGCTCGATGTTCATATTGACTTTAATTACATGGAAGACCGCAAGCTTCACCGGCGCCTTAATCTTTTGCTCTATTTGAATCCGACATGGGAGGAAATGTGGGGAGGCGACATTCAGTTTTGGGACAAGGACGTGAAACACTGCGAGGCGTCATTCACGCCTTCTTTTAATCGTTGCGTGATTTTCGAGACCAACGAGATTAGCAATCACGGCGTCGTCCCAGTTTCGCCTTCGGCCCCAATTCCGCGCCAGTCTTTCGCAGCCTACTACTACACCCGCGAGGCCCCGTCGCATTGGACCGGTGTAGTCCACAGTACAATCTTCAAGGCACGACCAGATGAGCAGGCAAAGGGCCTTTTTTTGATCCCGGCCCAGGCCGCAAAACGAAGACTTAAATCAGGGGTCAAAGCGATCAAAGTGGGAATCAAGGGGTTGGTCGGTCGGTCGCACTCAGGGTAAAGCGAAAGCTTTCGACTCAGGCTTTAGGAAAGCCGGGGACTTCAAAACCAAAGAAAGCTACGGCGTTATCCAGAGGCCAACGGCGCCTATGGAATGGTCCGCGCTGCTGAATCATGCAGTTGAAGTTCTCACACCTGATCTACTGACCGAGTTGCCTTTGTGAGAGACCTCTGGGGGCACTCCCCCAGTCACAACGGCAAGAAATGTTCAAGGGATGGGTGGGGAAAGTTGAGAAACGGGCACGCGCTTCGTCCGAGCGCCGGCACAGTCTACGTCAGTCCGAGCTCGCTCAGGATCATGCGATCCTGCTGCCGATCTACGCACAGATGACCGAAGACGATCAGGTTCGCGTCGCCGATGCGTTGAGGGCGGAGCTAAGCTGACAGCTATGCAATCTGCCGCTCTTCTTTATCCTTGTTACCTTTTTCGAGAACTGCCGCGATGAGCTCGCGAGCATTCTGGTCGTCGGTTGCTGCTGTTCCAGCCCATTTGCGGTATTTGCGCCGAAGCTTGTAGCCACCCACCCCGGCGGCGACCTGAATGGCTTCGGGCAGCAGGCGCCGGAATGGGACGGGGTTCCGGATTGCCCAGACGTAGGTGTTTTCGATGATTTCGGCGGCATGGCTCAGGCTAAAGCGCTGTTCCGCAAGCTCGCGGCCGAAATGGCCCAGTTCGCGACGTATGCCGGGCGAATTGACGAGGCGTTGAAGCGCCGCATAGAGCGCAGGCACTCCCGTTCCGAGTGAACCGGCGCCAAGTCCATACCAGCCTTGCCGGAGAAACGTCGGCGCACTCTCGGACGTCAGCAACTCGCTGAAGCCAGCCTCGCCAACCACCACGAGCGGCTTTGCGAACGCCATTCCTCGCAATGCCGAACCGCCCTGCCCGACCAACACGTCCGCGGCCGCATAGGCGGGCCTTGGGTCGGCCATCTCACCGGCGAGAAGCACGACGTCGTATCCCGCGGCCGCATTGGCGTCCGCGGCATGTCTGGCGACCTCGTCCCGCGCCGGGCCGTCTCCCACGATCACGAGCCGCACCGGTCTGCCCGCGACTGCCAGGTCGCGAACCGCGTTGCATGTGGTCAGCAAGCCCTGGAGCTTGAGATCCGGGACTAGCCGGCAAATCATCGCAACGACGACTTCATCCGGCCGGATCCTAAGACGGGAGCGAAAGCTGCTGCCATTGACCGAGGGATTATCGGCCCGCGTATCCACGGGCGGCTCTAGCAGCTCGACGCACTGGTAGCCGGAAGCAATTGCGGCTCGGCGGATGAGTTCGGTCCCGACTGTCAGCGGCAGGCTGCGTGGCAGGAAGGGGGCCACCGACATCGACATGATCGTGCCGACAACAGGCGTGCGATAAATGAGCGTTCCGCCGAGGAAAGCCTCTATGATCGGCGGCCATTCGTGGCCGTGCACCACGTCGATCTTTCGCCGCCTTACCAGTTCACTGACGATGCTGCTCACCCTCGGAGACGGCCGACTCCGACGCAACGGGAGTTCGACGTGTTCGAGATCCAGCTTGCAGACCCGTTCCACCAGCGGACCTGGCTCCGACAGTACGATGACCTCGTGACCCCGGTCGCGGATTGCCCCCGCCAACTGGATGGCGTTGATCTGCGATCCCCCAAGTTCCATGGAATGCGGATAGACAAGTACCTTCACGGCTTTCGCTCCTTAACGCGAGAACGGTAGTTGGCTAGCCAACACGCCGCCCGCGGTGTCAATGCACACAGCGGAGGAGCCCGCCGGACGGCTTCAGGCTTCTTGCCATATTTACGTTGACTATTAAAAATATAAAATCTTGTCGTTTTCTGCCGGGGAAGTCATCTATTTTGTATGAAATAAAATACAGATAATGAACGGATGTGTGGGAGAATGTGCGTTGAATCGAAGGACCGTTTCCGTGGCAAGGACGCGACAATGCATGCGCCTTATCAGCTTTCGACGCTGCCGGAGTTCCAGATGAACGCCCAAGGCGGACGGCTTAGCGTGCTCGTGGCGCTGGCAAGCTACGGCACGTCCAACAACCGCCACTTGGAGCGGTTGATCCGTGAATACAGGTCTATGGCGTTGGACGTCGATATCGTCATCCTATCGAACATCGACAAGAAGTCCACGCCGGGGGTTGAATGTCGGGTCGGCCTTCCAAGCAGGGATCCGTGGTCCTTGCCATTCGCGCATAAGAAGCTGTTTGCGGAGCGTGCCGATCAGCACGATTTGTTCATCTATTCCGAGGACGACATCCTAATAACCGAACGGCAGTTGCGAGCCTTTCTGGAAGTAACGGCTGTTCTGCCAGATGACGAAGTTGCCGGTTTCATCCGCATGGAAAAGAGTTCGGACGGCAGCATTAGCTATCCAGACATGCACGATGAGTATCATTGGGATGTGGGGTCTTTGAGGTCGAGGGAAAATTATACTCTTGCAAGTTTTACCAATGAGCATGCGGCCTGTTATGTGCTCACGCAAAATCAACTGAGAAAGGCCATCAAGTCGGGCGGCTTCCTGGTTGAGCCTTACGAGTGGAAGCACGACTTGCTCTGTACTGCCGCAACCGACCCTTACATCCAATGCGGTTTCACTAAGCTGATCCCCATATCAGATTTTGATAACTTTACTGTTCATCACCTGTCCAACAAGTACGCAGGCAAGGTTGGAGTTGATGAAGCAGAAATGCGCGCGCAGATCGATGCCATGATGCAACTTTCTGAGAGTGCAGGTGCAACCCGGCCGCTGTTCAACACGGAAACTAAGCTTTGGCGTCGTATGTATTCCAAGAATTATTACGACCGGGTCAGTCAGGAGGTAATTTCCATGATTCCTCCCGAAGCGCGCACGGTTCTTTCGGTCGGGTGTGGCTCAGGTGCGACCGAATGTCGGCTGAAGGAGAGAGGTCTGCGAGTCCTGGCAATACCACTGGATCCGGTTGTGTGCGGGAGCGCGGCAGAACGAGGTGTCGAAATGGTATTCGGCGATTTCCACGACGCCAAGGAGAAGCTCGGTAACCAGGCTGTCGACTGCGTCTTGCTCTCGAATGTGCTCCACCTAATTCCCGACCCGGTCGAAGTCCTGTCCCTGTTTCGCGGCAGCATGACCGAAAAGTCGGTGATGATCATCGAGGCGCCGAACATGCGTTGCGTGTCGGAGGCCTGGAGGAGAGTCCGCTATGCGCATCGGTATCGCGGGTTGGGAAACTACGACCTGTCGGGTACCCATTACAGCAGTTTAGCGAAAGTCCGTGATTGGTGCAGCAGATCCGGCTTAACGGTATGTGGCACTAGAGGTACGCTTCACCGCCGTGCCGAATTTCTCCGCGGCCTTTCGTCAGGATTTGCTGAACTAATGATGTCACCCAGCTTCGTCAGCGTGGTCAAGCGCGGGGACGCCGCCGGAATCTCAGATCGCTAATTGCAGGCGAGACATTAGCGTCCGCACTTCCGAAACTTGCTCTTTCGTCGCTTTCTGCAGTCCGCGCTGTTGCGCTTGTTGGTAAGTGAATAGATGAGTCACCACCAAACTTTCGATAACCATGCAGGGCGGCGGATCACATTCGCCACGATCGGCGATGCTAGCGAGGTGCGGTTCTGGTCCGGAACCCCTTTTCACGTGTCGAAATCGCTCGCGAGTGAAGGCAACGATGTCGTTCATGTCGGTCCTCTGAACGCGCCGATCCTGCCTCTCTATAAGACTTATGCAAGCCTTAGCCGTACCTTTCGTCGCGGAGGCTTTCTCCAGTTCATGCGGGGCCTGTCGTTGCGCAGTATGCAGCGGCTGCCTCGCGGAAGATCCGGTCCGTTTCGCCAGATATCGTTTTTGCGCCAACCGGATCCACCTTTGCTTGGAGTGTCCCGGACGGCATTCCTCTTAATGTACGCCTCGGACGCGACCTGCCGGCTGGTGGAGAACTACCATTCCAATTACCGCAACCTGTCACGCGCCGCTCGGGATTGCGACGTAATTGATCTGCGCGGCCGAAGCCAAGGCGCCGGGCTCAATAACGCTGGCGCGAGCCTTCGGCCTGCGATTAACGAGCTATGCCGGGCGTCCGCCTCTCATCGCGCTCAGGTGCCGTACGTGGAGCTTGGCGTTGGCCGTCGGTTTCTGGCTTCAAAGAGCGGCATATATGCGACGGCGTGATTTCATTGCGTCCGTTGCCGCTGTATCTGTGTTGCCGCGGGCCGCCTGGTCAAACCAAAAGACATCCGAGGGAGCGTCAGATCCTGCGTCTGCCGACAATATCCCGCTCAGCTATGATGACGCCCGGTTCAGCGGCAATTCTGCGTCAAGCGCTTTATGGTTGGCTTCAGATGGAATAGTCGCTAACAAAAGTATCACGCAGACCGGTAGGATCGCATCGATTGTGACGCGTGACGGTGCAAGCATCAAAACCTGTCGGATTATGTCGAGAGAATGCGTTCGTATCGGCGGTAGCGGCTCGTTCCTGATCGATAATTGCTTCCTGGAAGCACTTGGTGTCGGGTCAGACCATGCTGACGTGATCCAGGCGTATTCGCCGGGAGCCAGGGGGACACTTAAGGTGTCCAATACTGCGATCGTCACGCACGACGTAGCGGCAAACGTTGGTCTATTCATCGCGGATAATTGGACCGGAACTATCGACCTGCAGAACGTCGTTTTCATCGGAGGTGGCGTAAACTACGGTCTCCGCATCCATCCCGATTCTGGCGGAGATAATATCATCAGGCTAAAGAACGTGTTCTTCATTTCTCCATTTCGGTACGAGCCGTATCTTTTCGGAGATCATGGTGGACACAGGAACTTCATCCAGCTTTGGGATAACGTGCGCATGGGAACGATCGCGAATGGCAAACTGGCCCCGGGACCGGCCATTCCGAAACCTTTTTGACTTCGGAAACACGCTTCATGAATTTCAGAACGTGACCACTCTTGTTTGCGCGGCTTGATCTCGCCAGACTTGCGTCGATGGGGGCGTCGTGGCCTGCTGCCGTACCCAGCGCATGTCGCTTCGCAGCGACACCAAGCGTTCCACCCCTTTCATTCGTAGCTAGACCCGCATCAGCATTTCGTTGGAGCCGATCGCCGCATCGGCCAACTTCCAACGCATGCGAGGGGCTCGAGCGCGCAAAAAAATGCAGGTACGTAGTCGAACCGTGACTAGGATGTCATTCAAGCGGGCGATCCCACCTGACCCGATTGCGAAGTGCAGGCTTCCAGGGATGCCCTGTCGTGGAAGCTTGCTTTTCGTGATCTTGACACCGTGTTTTAGCACTGGAACAAACGTCGGTGATCGGTGCCGAACTGGGGCCAGAGCCATTCCGTCCTTAGGTTGGTTCGGTGCGCATCCGGTAGTAACCTAGCTCGTATTATTTTATCGTATTTGACGACCGGCAAGGTATACTGATGATATATTATCAACGCCCTTGGTAGATATTTTTATTGCAGGTCCGGGCTTCGCTCGCGTCGAAACTATGGCAGATTGCGCTGACAAAATGTCTGAGCCATTACCCGCCTTTAGCGTCGTCATCCCTGCACATAACGAAGAGAATGTTTTGGCGCGGTGCCTGGACACTTTGCTGGCGGACTTCAAATCGAGCGGTCTGGAGATCGTGGTCGCCGCCAACGGCTGCACTGATCGCACAGTCGAAATCGCAAGAAGCTACGGCGATGAGATTCGCGTCGTTGAAATTCTCGAAGCCTCGAAGCACGCCGCATTGAATGCGGGCGATCAAGCGGCGTCGGTCTTTCCGCGCGTTTACTTGGACGCAGATATTACAGTAAGTGCTGCGGCGATCCGATCCGTGATAGATGAAATGGGACGTACAGGCGCGTTGGTGGGAGCGCCGCGAGCTGTGATCGATTTGGACGGATCCTCGACCATTGTTCGATCGTTTTATCGTGTCTGGTGTGAGACGCCTTGGTTCACCGATAATCTTGTGGGGTCCGGGATATACGTGCTATCCGCCACTGGACACGCGCGCGTCGGCGCATTTCCAGCTATAACCAACGATGACCAGTACGTGCACGACCTGTTTGAGGTTCACGAACGGGTAACGTCAAATGCTTTCCACTTTCTTGTACGCCCGCCGCGCACGGTCGAGGGACTGATAAAACGGCGCACGCGCACGCTCGTCGGCCAGCGTGAAATGGACAGGCGTTTCGGACGGCTCCCCGGCCGGGCCCGCCAGATTTCCTTGATGGAATTGCTTCGTCGACGACGCATAAACGTCTGGGATCTGATGGTTTATGCTTTCATCGCGAAGATGGCTGCATTTGCTGCGGATCGGAAAGAGCAGCGAGGCGATGGCGGCTGGGAGCGAGACGAAACCAGCCGTACGGCTCCGTCAGCCATGCGTGGACAGAAGGAGAGTAGCTGATGCCAAGCATGCTCGGAAAACTTGGCAACGGCATAGCGTCCATAATGGACCCACTCACGTGGCTGCATTCTCTGCGTATCCTCCACTTCTATAGCTACAAGCATGTGCGCGAGAAGCGTAAGATCAAGATGGGCCGCGACCAGGTCTTCGCACCAAATGTGTCGATAGCGAATGGAGAAAGAATTACACTGGGACATCGTTGCCACGTGGGAGAGCGTGTTTGCCTCTGGGCTGGAAACGAGACTGGTCGCATAACACTTGGCGATGATGTCATGATTGGCCCCAACACTGTTGTGACGGCGTCCGACTACGGTTTGGTGGAGGGGACACCTCCTGTTTTCCAACCGAAGAACGAACGCGACATCGTGATACGCGACGGCGTCTGGATCGGTGCCAACGCCGTTATTACCGCCGGGGTTACGATAGAGAAGGGCTGCATCGTGGGAGCTGGATCGGTCGTTACGCGCGACTTGCCGGCAAACATGATCTGCGCTGGTGCACCAGCCCGAGCAATAAAGCCGCGTCCGAAGCGTACAGGATCGTCCACTTGATTATGCAACCCGCAGACGTCGCCATCCTCATTGTCTCTTACAACACCGAGGTGTTGCTCAAGGAATGCCTCCGGACTGTGTACGAACAGCGCGGCAACCTTCAACAGCAAGTGATCGTGGTTGACAACAACTCGACCGACCGTTCAGTCGACATGATCCGCGCCGACTTTCCTGAAGTTGAGCTGATCGATGCGAAGAAAAATCTGGGTTTTGCGCGAGGCGTCAACCTGGCCGCGACGCGGGCGAACGCAGAATTCCTGCTCTTGCTAAATCCAGATACAGTCGTACTTGACCGGGCACTTGAGCACTTGGTGGAATTTGCCCGATCGCGCCCGGGCCACGGGCTGTACGGAGGGCGGGCGCTGAAGCGCGACAGTTCGCTTGAACTGTCATCCTGCTGGGCGCTTCCTACTATTTGGAGCATGACCTGCTTTGCTCTCGGGTTAAGCACGGCCTTTCGTCACTCGCGATGGTTCGACCCTGAGTCAATGGGCGATTGGCGTCGAGATACTGTGCGGGAAGTCGGCATCATTACCGGCTGCCTTCTCCTTGTGCCTCGCGATGCCTGGATTAAGCTCGGCGGCTTCGACGAACGTTATTTCATGTACGGTGAGGACGCCGATTTTGCCTTCCGCGCAAGGCAAGCCGGATTTAGCCCAATCATCTGTCCCGAGGCCTGTATCGTCCACGATGTTGGCAAGGCATCCGCGACGCGAGCGGACAAGCTCCTTCTCCTTTTCAAGGGCAAGGCCACTTTCGTCCGCGACCATTTTGACGGATGGCGCCAACGGCTCCTTCTATTTGAGCTTCTAGTGGGCGTCGGTCTTCGGGCGCTGCTTGCACGAATGGAATTGAGGTCGGATCGTTCGGAACGTGACGGCTGGGGGAGGATTTGGAACGAGCGCCATCGTTGGATCAAGGGCTATCCAGATCTGAAGTAGTGGCGAACCTGGTGGAGCGAAAGATCGAGACGGGATCACGAGTACGCCGATGACGACGGCACGCGCCACGGCATCGTCTATGATCCTCTGTTGTGCATCTGATACGGTGCATTAGAACTCCGAATTGCGCCGAGCCTGCTGCTCGGCGGGCTTCGTTGAAGATGGTCAGCGCCTTGAACCGGGCTAGGTAGTTTGGATTTTCGCGAACTCCCGGTCGGCAAGCTCTGTTAGCCAGGCGTAGCCGCAGGTACACGGCGGCCGCAGAGGGCGGCGCACGTCACTCTCAAGATGCTGGTCCTCGATAGAATCCAAACGCATCCACTGTTAGCCAAATCCCAGCCTGGCTGCCTGCGAGTAGCGCCAGGACGCCAAGCTCGAACTCGCTGATGCTGCCCTTCATGCCGAGCAGTAATCGATCACTGGGGCGCGAAGGGTCGTAGACGCCGTCAGATCAATCACGCGCGCTTCAACAAGGCCACACAGCTCCACCTGATGATGCCAATCACGGCCATTACGAGACGAGGCGGGAAGCGTCGAAGCACAAGACCACGCCGACATCACCTGCGCACAGCCATGCAACGAGCCGATCAAAGCCTGGTCGCTCACTCATACCGCTGGCGGAGTGGCCAAGATCATCGTAAGCGGTGTTCTGTTTCCACCTTCCGGATGTTGTTGTGATCTGCGAGTCTGCGGTCTGGTTTGACCGTTAGGCTTAGAATGGGCACTGAAC
>NZ_JAVDPZ010000034.1:0-36348 GCF_031453995.1 Nitrobacter vulgaris
CGCCACCCGATACGACAGGCGAACAGAACACTTCACAGGCTTCATCAAGCTCGCAGCAGCCATGATATGGATGCGATGAATGTCGATCGGTTCTACTACGCCGTGCAGCCGTTCTACTGCGATATGGGGTTTGCCGAACTCATAGAGGGGGCGCTCCCCGGCGAGTGCCTTGAGCCGTATTTGAAGGTGTACCGCCAGTTCAGGCACAAGGAGAGCGGCACCATCGTCTGCGAAAACAACGGCCCGTGGGTCATCGTCGTGTTCGGCAGCGACCCGAAGATGATACGCAGGCGCACGCTGGGCGAGATAGTGCCGCTTTCCAAGGCGCTCTATCCCTCAATCGAGATGCGCACGCGCTTCATAGACCGCGTGTACGCCGCGACGAAGATACCGTAGGAGGAGGCAATGAAGGAGCTAGTCAGCCTCGACGTGACCGAGGAGGAGATGGACGAGGCCAAGCGCCATTTTGAAGAGGAGGAGCGCTGGAACCGGGAGAACCCCGACAAGTGCAGGCTCATCGCGCAATTGCAGACGACCGTCTTCTTCCTTGAGAAGATGGTGGGCGAGATACGCGGCAAGTAATTCAGGCCCCCTTACGAGGGGCCTGTTTTTTTATGCCGGAGGAAGCAGCAGGTTTAGAGGAGGAACCAGGGTGACGCCTCTCCGGTGGACCGTTCGCGTAGTCCACCGGATCGGCTTCCTCATCGCACTCAAAATAATCCGCGCACGCAAAAACGGCAGGGAGCGGGCGGGAGCTGTAGAATAAATTCAGCTTTAAACCCGTCAATTCAAAAACGGCGGTTCCTCAAATCACACTATGTAACAGGCCGTGACATCCGAGCCCCTTCAAGGGACGTCTGTTTTTGGCGGTACAATTAGGAGCGGACAAATTCCTGTCCTTTAACAGGAGGTTCGCTTTGAGCGTTCAGCAGCTATACGAGAGGGTCACGAACCAGATAATTGCGGACATCGAGAAAGGTGACTTGCCGGTCTGGCTCCAGCCTTGGAAATCAGGCAAACGCGGCGGCATCATTCCGATCAACGCCGTCACCAAGAAGCCCTACAACGGCTTGAACGTCCTAATGCTATGGGCCGAGCGGCAGGAGAAGCAGTACGCCTTGGCCGAATGGTTGACGTACAAGCAGTGCCAGGAAGCCGGAGGCCAAGTCCGCAAGGGCGAGAAGTCCACTCCCGGCATCTACGTCAACAAGCAGGTGATCGAGAAGGGCACCGACGAAGAGCGGTTGTGCCATTCATGAGGACGTTCAGCCTCTTCAACGTCGCGCAATGCGACGGGCTCCCTCACAACGAGCCGGTAGCAGACCTTCCCGAGCACGAGCGCAACGAGCGGACAGAGGCGTTCTTCGACGCGATAGGCGCAGAGGTTAGATGGGGCGAGCCTATGGCCGCCTACATTCCCTCGCGCGATATCATCGTGATGCCCGAGCGCGGCGCGTTCGATAATCCCGAAAGCCTCTACGCCGTGTGGGCGCATGAGCACATCCACTACACCGGCCACAAGACCCGGCTCGACCGCGACCTCAAGTCCCGGTTCGACAACGACGCCTACGCCTTCGAGGAGCTCGTGGCGGAGATAGGAGCCGCCATGACGTGCGCCCACCTGCAAATCAAGGGAGAGCTTCGCCATGCGAGCTACGTCGACCACTGGCTCAAAGTGCTCAGGCAGGACAGCCGAGCGATACTATCGGCTGCAAGTCTGGCGTCGAAAGCGACCGACTACCTCCGCTCTTTCTCCGAAGACAAGCAGGAGCAAGCCGCATGACCCGCATCAACCGCGCCTACGTCAAGCGGCTCGAAGACCTCATCCTCAGACTGGATGACACGTTATCCGAGCTTGACCCCGCGCACGCTACGGCAGGCATGCAGCGCGACATGCCTTTGCTCCGCAGAGAGACCGACCGCATTCGCGCGGGACGAAGCACGCGCAAAAAGTGCAAGCAGAAGTGACTACCGACATCCCGCGCAAATGCGGGATGTTTTTTTTGCGCCCTATGTAAACTTGTTGACTAAAAAAAATAGGAACAAGGGACGGCGCCCGGCGTTTCGGACCGCATGCGCACGTTCCGCTATTTTTTCACCGACCTGACGGAGTTCAGATCGAGGGGCGAGAGTTCCGGCCTGCTGGACGAGGAACGACTCCTGCGGGGCATTGAGAAACTCGTTGAGGCAGAGGCAGACCTGGCTATAGAACGGCCCTGCTTGCCGAGTCGCAAACCCCTGCCCCGGAGCTGCGCATCACGCAGGGTTCTTCGATGCGTTTCAAGATGAGCGCTGCGGCGGGATTTAGCATCGATTGGAGGTCGGGTATGTCTAGAAGCTCAATGATCGTTGCTGCCATGCTAGCTGTTTCGGCAACCGCGGCGTTTGTGGCTGTGCCCGCGATCGTGAAGTCCAAACCGGCCATTCCGGAAGCGACAAGCGCTGACCAATCCGAGGACCGCAACTGGGACGCCTATTCAGTCGCCGATTATTACGGCGGCGAGTACGACTGGCCGAGGCTGAAGCTCGCAGATCCGGCGACAAGGCAGAGCATCATTCACGCCATTGTCCCGCAGATTGAAAGCCTCGCGCCTGACCGCTTGGCGCGCCTCGCGAAGCAGGAGGATTTCTGCTCCGGGCCTTACTCGATCAAATGCTTTGGGATACCGACCAGCAAGCTGAGGGGATACGTCGAATGGTCCCTTGGCAGGCATAGCCATAAGATGGCTGCCCGGTTTGCTGAGGCAGCCCAACGCCTGGCGGCTTCCGAAGAACAGGCGAGATAGCCTTCCCCGTGTTAGCGACTGAGTTCGCCGGCCGTCGCTGGGGGCATGCCTACGCTTTGGAGGGAGGCCGCCCGCATATGGTCACGCGGTCTTTAGCGATCGAAGAGAACTACCTCTAATCGAACGCACGCAGCTCCCTCCGTTCGCCGGGTAGGCGTTGCGGCGCCTGCTCAACCGCCAGGATGCCCGCGTTGGCCAGCCGTAAAGGGTGCTTAACGCTGTGAGACCACGCGTCCAGGATGGCGGCTGCCACTGCGCGGTCGGTTCCGTCCCGAGCCCCCGCCTGTCCCGTTCGTTGCAGGTAATCGAGCGCTATTTCCAACGCTTCCTGGAGGGCCGGGTCGGGGCAGCGCAACGGCCATTGGTAATCGTATCTCATAGCACGTCTCCGATCCTGAAAACGTGCAAGGATATTTTTCGCTCCGGAAAAGCGATGCATGAGAGCATGCACCAGTAGTGCCGGCTCGCCTCCCGTCCTTTTTCGATTCCGTCCGGCAGCTATCCCCCTCTCCCCACACTTATCCCCATACTCGTGCTTAACGAGCGGTCGTGTGCTATACTGGCGCTAGGTCCGCAGGGCTTTATTATTTAGCAACTACACGCTTTATGCATTCAACAGAGTACTCGCAGAGCTGGGGCCCCGATTATCTCTACCAACCCATAAGCCGCAAGTCGCGCCTGGTCACGTTCCTGCTCGCGTTCTTCCTGGGCATGTTCGGCGCGCACCGCTTCTACGTCGGCAAGACCGGCACTGCGATCGCGCAGCTCGGGCTCTCGCTCACCGTCATCGGCGTGCTGGTATCCAGCCCCTGGGTTTTCATCGATTGGATCTTGATCATCTCCGGCAGCTTCAGGGACGGCGAAGGGCGCAAGATTACCCGCTGGGACAACTAACCATCCGTATGGCACAGATGAGAGGCTTCGCGTGCATGAGCGCGGAGAAGCGGCGCGCCATCGCTTCAAAGGGCGGACGGGCGCAGGGCAAGAACAATAACCCCGCCAACTTCGCGAACAACCCGGGGCGCGCCGCGAAGGCGGGCGCGAAGGGCGGCAAGGCGAAGCGCGCTAATAACAAAATCTCATGATCAGATATTTCTACGACAAGACCGCCGCGGCCGTCATCAGGCTGGACGAGGAGAAGATGATCCTCGAGCAGCTGCCGGAACTCTTGAATGCGCCCTCGCTCGATTACGTGGATTATACGAGCGAACATATCACGGCGCCTGCGGCCGCATCCACGGAGCGAGCGGAGAGCAATGCAGGGACGCGGAAACGCAAACCCGGCTGCGATGAATGCGGATCGCCGGGCCGGCACAAGAGCTCATGTTCAAAATCAGGAAGCGCAAAGAAGCCCGTGCCTACGCCGGAATGGGATGCGCTCGGCGAGGATGAGCCGGCGAAGCGGATGAGCCGAATGACATTCGGTCGGGTGAAGATAAGTCAGCACAACGATATCCCGGTCGACGTGATCGCTCGCAACATGGACGAGCCTGTCGACGAGATAGAAAAAGCGTTTGAGGTAGATACTTACGACGAGTACTCTAAGCTCTGAAATCTCGGCTAGCCGGACCACTCCCCTCCCCGATCGGACTTCTGTCCTTTTGCCACTGTCCTATAGGAGAGAGGGCATGGCCGTGACCGATAGGGGAGCGGGCGGCGCGACAATCTCGGTATGATGGATAAATTCTCAAACAAGCAGCGTTCACGAGCTGGCGGCAAGCGTTGCCCCGAGTGCATGACGCACACGTGCTTCCCGCTGAAATTCTGGGGCGTCGTTTCGACGAACCGCTTCGTCTGCGAGTGCGGCCGCGTCGTCGACGGCAAGGGCCACAGGATCAGGCGCCGCGTGATACGATAAGGCTCATGGCCGAAAAAGAAGACGACCGCTCCTGAGGCCGAGAGCGACCTCAATCTAAAGCGCGAACTCTTCTGCGAATTCTATGCGCAGGGACCTGGAGTATTGTTTGGCAATGCGACGCTCTCCTATGCCGCGGCTTACGACATTGAGCTTGGCGACACCTCGATCTTAGACAAGGAAGGCAACGTGGTCGTCCAGCGTTCCTATCGTGGAAAGTATCAAACCTGCTCGGTCAACGGAGCGCGCTTGCTAAGAGATGCTAAGGTTCGCGATCGCATCACCGCTCTCCTCAACGAGCTTCTGCGCGACGACATAGTCGACAGCCAGCTCGCGAAGGTCATCACCCAGGACGGCGACCTGCAGTCGAAGGTCCGCGCCATCAACGAGTACAACAAGGTCCGCGGCCGCATCATCGACAAGACGCGCGACGTGACCGAGCGCTTCGCGATGGACGACGTCCGCGAGCTGCTCGCCCCGCTCCCGCAGGAGCGCCAAGACGAACTGTATGCAATCCTCACCAACGCTATCGCGGAAGCAGAGCTACTCAGAGGCGCTGCGCAAGGCCAAGACGGCCATACTCGGTAGCCCCGAGGACATACGCAGGCGGTTCGGCAAGAAGCCCATCACCCTGCTGCGCCTCGTCGATCCCTCGATGCGCTTCCCCAAGAAGCTGCGGATAATCTTCGCGTGCCTCTGGCTCCAGCAGGACATGCAGGGCCGGCCGACTACCCGCTTCATCATGAAAGGCCCGCGCGGCGGCGGGAAGTCGAAGCTCCTCGGCGCCCTAGGCTTCGTGAAATGGTACCTGCAGCTCCTCAATATCATCGACATGGGCGGCTCGCTCGAGCAGGCGAAAGGCGTCTACAATTATTTTACCGGCCACATCTACTCGTCCGAGGCCATCAGCTCAGCGCTTCCGGCCGAGCCGACCATGCTCCGCACGAAGACCGACAAGGGCAATTACTTCCGGGCGGTCGCCGCCTCGCAGAAGCAGGTGCGCGGCCCGCACCCCGACGCGTTCTTCGCGGACGAGGCGTGCGAGATCAAGGACGAGCTCCTCCTCTCCGCCATGCCGATGGTCGACAGCTCGGCCAGGCCGCTCGTCGTCATGACCTCGACCTTCCATAAGATATTCGGGCTCTTCCAGGAGACGTGGGACCGCGCCGAGGAGCTCGGCTGGACGCGCCTCTCATGGGATTCCTTCGACGTGGTGCAATCCTTCGACCCCGCGATATGGGACGACGAGAAGCTCAACCGCGAGATACCCGACCTCGCCGACCTCAGGAAGCGCGCGGCGGGGCGCGCGGGCGATCCCGAAGGCTGGATACCCGTAGCCAACATCATCCAGGCATGGCGCGAGAAGCCCAGCACTGATTACTTCGACGTGGAGTACATGGGCTCGCGCCCCTCGGCCGAGGGCATGGTCAACGATCCCGAGGACGTGGACTTCTGCGTCAGCGCGCACGACGAGGCCGAGCATGCCTATGTCCCCGGCGCCGAAGTGGCCGGCGGGCTCGACTGGGGCTTCCAGGGGCAGACCGCGTGGGACGTGGAGATGGCGCACAAGGATAACGTGCTGGTGCAGCTCGAGATGGGCATCTACACCCAGGTCCGCTCCGGCGTGATCATTAAGGACATCGTCGCCGATGTCCTCAAGTACCGCATCCGTACCATCCACGCGGACGGCTCCCACCCCTTCGAGAACGCGGACCTGCGCGCGGAGATCAATAAGGCCATCCGCGAGCTCCCTGAGAAGGAGCAGTTCCGCTGCGCGCTCGTCGAGGTCCCGTTCGGCCGGCCCGTGCAGCACGTGAAGACCGATGGCACCAAGGACAAGGGCAAGCGGCTCGGCACCGAGAAGGAGGAGATGCTCGGCAACTACCGCGCATACTTCTCCCGGCGCCTCAACCGCATCCCGGCGGTGTTCAAGGAGGCGATATGGCAGCACAAGCGCTACCGCTACCAGAAGGGCAGCGACAAGCCGATGAAGGAGGACGACCATTGCCCGGACGCCAAGATGCTGGCGCAGCGCCGCTGGATGCTTGGCAAGGCATCAAGCTCGCTGCCGCCCGAGCCCGCCGCGCCGCGGCGCGCGCAGACCGTCACCGGGGGATTGCTCGACGAGCAGTTCTAGAACCGGGTGCTATCATATCCGCATATGGCGAAGAAGGCCGCGGCGGCGGACAAATCCAGAGCGAAGGCCCAGGGACTGACCGAGCTCGGCGACAGCGGCACCCGCATCCTCGACGGCGTCGTCAGCGAGGAATACAACGCGAAGCTCCAGGACGTGCGCGGCATCGCGGTGTACGACGAGATGCGCAAGAGCGACGGCACCGTGCGCTCGCTCGTGCTGGCCGTCACCCTGCCCGTGCGCGCCGCCAACTGGTTCATCAAGCCCGCGAGTGAGGAAGCGCAGGACCAGGAAATAGCCGAGTTCGTCAAGGCCGCGCTCTTCGACGCGCCGAAATTCACCTTCGACGACTTCCTGCGGCACGCGCTCCTCTCGCTTCCGCTCGGCGTGATGCCGTTCGAAAAGGTCTTCGAGGTCCGGCCTGTCGACGGCAAGGAACGCATCGCGTGGTCGAAGCTCGCGCCGCGCATGCCGCGCTCGATCCAGAAGTGGGCTATCGCCGGCGGCGCGTTCGGCATCACGCAGAACACCTCCGAGGGCAAGCCGGTCGAGATACCGGGCGACAAGCTCATCGTCTTCGTCAACGAGATGGAGGGCGAGAACTGGTGGGGCACGTCGATCCTGCGCGCGCCTTACAAGCACTGGTTCATCAAGAACAACATCTACAAGGTCGACGCCATCGCCTTCGAGCGCCAGGGCCTCGGCGTGCCGTACGTGAAGCTGCCCGAGACCCCGACGCCTTCCGACGTAGCGAAGGCCGAGACCATCCTCAAGAACCTCCGCGCCAACTCGCACGCCTACATCGTCGAGCCGCACGACTACGAGATCGGCTTCAAGGACATGCAGGCGGGCGGGACGCGCGACCCGCAGAACTCCATCGCGCACCACAACCGCGAGATCATGAAGTCCGGCCTTGCCCAGTTCCTGGAGCTCGGCGCCGCGTCCAGCGCGGGCTCGTCGGGCAGCCGCGCGCTATCCGAAGACCACTCGGACCTCTTCTTGCAGTCGCTCGAGGCGGCGGCGAGGAACTTCGCGAGCACGTTCAACAAGCAGGGCATAAAGGAGCTTGTCGACCTGAATTTCGATAACGTGAAAAAATACCCGGCCCTCGACTTCGAGGGCATCACCGAGACCGACGCGAAGAAGCTCTCGGACGCCTTCAAGACGCTCGTCGATACCGGCGCGGTGACGCCGCAGGACGCCGACGAGACCTATTTCCGCGACCTGCTCAACCTTCCAGAGTTCGACGAGGCGGGCCGGCGCGAGAAGCCGGCAGCGAAGATCACCATCCCCCCAGAACAGGACCCCGAGGAAGCGGCTGTGAGCGAGCGTCTTTCAAAAAAAAAAGAGTTCGCCGAGGACGGGTTTAAGCCGTACCGCGCGCTGACCTTCGCCGAGGGCAAGGTGAACTTCGAGGGGCTCCAGAAGAAGATCGACGAGCTCGAGGCCCAGTTTGATAAGGAGACGGCAGCGCTGCTTCATGAAGCGCGCGACGCCTACATGAAGGCGTTTGCCCGCGCGGCGCATGCGGGCGACGCGCAGGCCATCAAGGACGCGACGCTCAAGGTGCAGAACGACCTTGCCCGCATCATCAAGAACGCGTCGCAGAGCGCCTTCGTCTACGGCAAGAACAACGCCGCCAACGAGCTCGGCGTCGATGCTCCGGCGAACCCGTCCGCCGCGCTCAAGCAGATCGACATCCAGGCCGCCGCCATCGCGGACCAGCAGATCACGGAGATAACGAGCGACAGCAAGAACGCCTATGTCGAGTCGCTCAACAAGGGCGCGTCTACCACGCAGGCGCTCGCAGCAGCGGACGCGGCAGCGGCCGCCGCCATTGACCGCGTCACCCGCAACGCCTCGAGCATCCTCATGGCCGGCCATATCAACTACGGCCGCGGCGTCATGTTCGACAGGGAGGGCGACAAGGTCTACGCGCTCCAGCGCTCGGAGCTGCTCGATTTTAAGACGTGCAACTACTGCCTCTCCATCGACGGCCGCGTGTTCGAGAAGAGCGACCCGCAGTTCTCGCGCCTGGGGCCGGTGCATTCCAACTGCCGCGGCATCAACGTGGCCATCCTCACGGACGAGCACGAGCTGCCCAAGATATCGGGCATCCCGCAATCCCTGCGCTCGCGCATCGGCGAAACGGTCAACGACGTGGAGCAGCCGAAGTCGCCCATCACCAAGAAGAACTCGCCCGCGCGCGAGGAGGCGGACAAGCGGGAAGACCGGAAGCAGCAGTAGGTTATCAACATATCCACTCGTTATCCCCATGCGTGAGGTATGATTGGGGCATGAAGCAAAGGGAGCACGATAGCAAACAGCGAATCGCGTTTCCGATACGCCTCTTCGGAGACGCATCGGCCTTTGCGGAGATAACGGATAAGATACAGGTTGTCCCGACGGGCAAGTGGGATCATCCGGCGTACGGAGAGATGGAGATCACGACGGCCGACATCGCGGAGTTCGTCCGGAACTTCAAGGACAAGGTGCGGCGCGACCTCCCCATCACTGCCGGTCACGACAACGGCATGAACGGCGGCGAGCTGCCGGCGATCGGCTGGTTCACTGAGCTCGAGGATCGCGGCGTCAACGGCCTGTGGGCCTACGTCGAATGGCTCGAGGAAGGCAAGAAGCTCCTCCAGGAGCGCGCCTTCAAATACTTCTCTCCCGAGTTCTATGAGCAGTATGCGGACCCGGAGACCGGGGAGACGCGGCACAACGTCCTCGTGGGCGGCGCGCTCACCAACAAGCCGTACTTCAAGGAATTAGCACCCGTGGTCGCGTTCAGCGAGCCGGGCATTATGAACCAATTTAAAGAACCTATGGATTTGAAAGACATTCTCGCGAAGAAGGCGGAGGACCTGTCGGCGGACGAGAAGACTTATCTGCGCGAGCATAAGTCTGAATTGGACGCGGACCAGCAATCGGCGTTCGAGAGCGTGCTGAACGAGGCCCCCGCCGGCGAGACCGACGAGGAGAAGGCGGCGCGCGAGGCGAAGGAAGCGCAGGACAAGGCCGAGGCGGATAAGGCGGCGGCTGATGCTGCAGCCGAGGCGGAGCGCCAGGCATCGGAGAAGAACAAGGGCGGCAAGAAGATCCTCATGTCCGAGGCCGAGGTAGCAGTGCTGCGCGAGCAGGCGGACAAGGGCGCCCAGGCATTCGCCGAGGTGGAGAAGATGAAGCTCGACAAGGCCGTCGCAAAGATGGTCTTCAGCGAGTCCAATAAGAGCGGACGCATCCTCCCCAAGCAGAAAGATGCAGTCGCGAGCTTCATGCTCACGCTCAGCGAGAAGCAGCGCGACCAGTTCACCAATATCGTGAGCAATCTTCCCAAGGCCGACGCGTCCATCTTCAGCGAGATCGGCGACGGCGGCGCGGGCGACGCGGGCGACTCGAAGAGCCTCTACAAGAAGATCAGCGACATGGCCAAGGCCAAGGTGACCGCTTCCGAGGGCAAGACCCAGTTCTCCGCCGCGCTCCTGCAGGTCTACTCCGAGAATCCCGACCTGAAAAAGCAGTACGAGGAGGCCCTCGCAGCTGACGCCAAGTAATTACCCTCCTAATCCTTCCACCACCCATTTATGGCAACTGAAAACATCGGGTTCATGGCCTCCCGCGAAGCCGGCGAGGCGATGACCGACAAGCAGCACTACATCGTGCAGCTCGACGCGACAGGCAAGATCGAGGTCGCGGAGGGCGCGACCGACCTCATCGTCGGCGTGCTGCAGAACTATCCGGGCGCGGGCGAGCAGGCCGTCTACGCCTACGGCGGCAGCGCCAAGGTAAAGGCCGGCGGCACGATCGGCATCGGCGCCTGGGTCACCTCCGACGGCAGCGGAAAGGCCGTGGCGACCACTACCGACGGCGACATCGTCATCGGCCGCTACATCGGCACCGCCGCAGCCGCATCCGGCGACCTCATCGAAGTGCAGCTCGGCATCCAGCACCTCTACATCGCGTAGCATCTACCCGCTTATCCCTATCCAGTAATTTATGGCTAACCGTTACCAAGGCGCCGACCCGATTCTCACTGACGTATCGATCGGCTACAAGAACGCAGACTACATCGCGAGCCTCCTGCTCCCGTCCCTTCCGGTGAAATTCCAGAGCGGCAAGCACTTCATATACGACAAGGGCCAGTTCCGCTCGGAGGACGCAAGGCGCGGCATCGGGGCCCGCTCCAAGGAGGTGACGCACTCGCTCACCACGGGGCTGACGTACTTCGCCGAGGACCACGCGCTCAAGGAGTTCGTGGCCGACGAGGATGTCGACAACGCGCCCGAGGGCGTCGACCCGTTCGTCGACGCGACCGAGAACGTCACCTCCAAGCTCGACGTGTCCCGCGAGATCGAGGTGGCGAACATGCTCACCGACACCGGCATCATCACCCAGAACGAGACGCTGTCCGGCACCAGCCAGTGGTCGGACCCGAACTCCGACCCGGTAGCCGACGTGCGCGCCGCGAAGGGCACCATCCGCGACAGCATCATGGTCGACCCGAACACGCTCGTCCTCTCCAAGAAGGTCTTCGACGTCCTCGTCGACCATCCGGCGATCGTCGAGCGCGTGAAGTACTCGCAGCTCGGCGTGCTCAACACCGACCTCCTCGCCCGCTTCTTCGACGTCGACCGCGTCATCATCGGCGCGGCCAAGAAGAACACCTCGGTCGAGGGCCAGGCCGACAGCATGTCGGACATCTGGGGCCGCGACGCCCTCCTCGCCTACGTCAACCCGCGCCTCGGCAAGAAGACCGTGTCGCTCGGCGTGACCTACCGCTGGAAGACCCGCGTCGTGGAGCGCCTCAACGGCACCGACGAGCGCGACCGCCGCGGCCAGTTCGTCCGCGTGGGCGACGAGTACTACGACCCGCAGCTCATCGCCGCCGGCGCGGCGTACCTCTTCAAGGACGCCGTAGCCGCCTAATAGACCGCGCAACGGCCCGGCCCTGAGCCGGGCCTGCCGCGCTTAACCAATACGCCCATGCAAAAATCCGATGTTCCGATAATGGCGCCTGACTTCCAGGTCGCCAACAAGCCGGCCATCACGGCGGTCAAGCGCACCGGCACGACCATTCCCAAGGTAGCGGTAGCCACCTTCGATCCCTCGAGCGACTCTTCCATGAGGACCGTCGCCGCGCACGGCCTCGGCGTCTACATCCCGGCCAAGGCGATCATCACCCGCGCGTGGGTCGACGTGGTCACCACCTTCGCCGACGGCGCGTCCGACAGCGCGACCATCGCCCTCTCGGTGCAGGGCGCGGGCGACCTCGTTGCCGCCATCGCGATCTCCAACGCCAGCAACGTGTGGGACGCGGGGCTGCGCGGCACGAAGGTCGGCGCCTTCGCGCTGGACGGCAACGCGCTCACCCAGGTCGCCATGGCGGCCGCCGGCGCCGCTACGTTCGTAAAGACGACGGCCGTGCGCGAGATCACCGCCACCGTGGCAACCGCCGCCCTGACGGCCGGCAAGCTGAACGTCTTCGTCGAGTACCTTATCAGCGACTAAGCACCACACCCATGAAGTACCACGCTCTCAGCACCATAAAGCACGACGGCAGGAAGTACCGCAGGGGCGACGCCATCGAGCTCTCCGGCAAGCACGCGGAGGACCTTCTCGAGGCGGGCGTCATCCAGAGGGAGAAGGTAGGCGAAGCACCGGAGGCCGCCGCTGCCGCTCCCGCGGAGGAAGCGGCCCAGCCCAAGGCGGGCGGCGACCGCGCGGAGTCCGGGGAGCCGTCTCTCGACGGCCAGGACGCGCCGCAGCGCGCCGAGGCCGAGGACGTCACCCCTGCAGTATCCGAGCGCATGACGCGCGAGGAGCTCGAGAAGGCCGCAGCCAAGGAAGGCATCAAGAAGGATGCGGTCGAGGCCGCGTCCACCAAGGCCGACCTCGTGACGCTCATTGAGGACCATCGCGCGGGCATCGGCGCCGAGGCCGAGGACGCATCCGCCGACCTCTAAAACCTGCCTTATACTTGTGGGACATGGCCCTCGACCCCGTCACCAATTTCGCGAAGGTCGCGGTCTCAACCGGCTACAGCGCCGCCGATACGTCGGTGGCGCTTTCGCCGTCACAAGGTTCAAAGCTTCCCGATCCCGCAGTGGACGGGCCCTTCAACCTGGTCTGGTACAACGCGACCGACTTCCCCGACCCGTCCGACGATCCGTACGTTGAGATAGTCCGCTGTACCGCGCGCTCAACAGATGTCCTCACAGTTGAGCGCGCGCAGGAGGGAACGTCCGCGAGCATCAAGGACCTGGCTGGCAAGACGTACAAGATGCTCCTTGCCGCCACTCAGAAAACGGTCGGGGACATCGCCGACCGCGCCAACCACACGGGCGAGCAGCCGATAGCTACCGTAACCGGCCTGCAAGCCGCGCTAGATGCCAAGGCTGACACCGTTGACGTACCGACGAGCTTTGACGACCTCGGCGACGGGGCCACGAACAAGGCGTACACCGGCACCGAGAAAGCAAAGCTCGCAGGCATCGAGGCTTCCGCCGACGTAACCGACGCCGCGAACGTCGCCGCAGCCGGCGCGTTTATGAAGTCGGTCGACGATGCGGACGACGTGATCGAGGGCTCTTCCCATTTTTTCCTGACGGCGGCTGAGCGCACGAAGCTTTCCAATACCTCCGGCGCCAACACGGGCGACCAGACTTCCGTTACCGGGAACGCCGGCACTGCGACCGCGCTACAAACAGCGCGCACGATCGACGGCCAGGCATTCGACGGCTCCGCAAACATTACGGTCATCGCGCCCGGAACGCACGCGGCTACCGGCAAGACCACGCCCGCAGACAGCGATGAGCTGCCGATCGTTGATAGCGCTGAATCGAACGTCCTGAAGAAGCTGACCTGGGCTAACCTAAAAGCCGCGCTCAAGACGTATTTCGACGCCGTCTATCAGACCGTCTTCGGATACAAAACCTGCATCACGGTAGGCTTTGCGAATGCTGACTATATCTGTGACGGGAGCGAGGATGATGTCCAGCTGCAGGCCGCTATTGACGCTGTGGCCGCGGCAGGAGGCGGAACCATTTTCGTCAAGCGGGGCACATATGCAATTGCCGCGCAGGTTTTCATATCTTCAAACGTCGCCATCATAGGCGACGGTTACGGGACACTCCTAAATCTTGCATCAGGCTCCGCTATAAAAGTAGACGGCGAGAGCAACGTAAGAATTGAAAGAATCAGGACGAACGGAAGCGCCCAGGTAACGAACGACTCCTCTGTTCACGTCCTTGATAGCTCCGACGTTCGCATCGAAGGCTGCGATATCCTCGACGCTAACGGATTCGGAATATTCATAAACGCAACCGGCACAAACACGACTGAGAGAGTTTGGGTCGTCAATAACCGCATAACCGGACGAGGAAACTCCGATGTGATCGGAGGCGGCCCAAACAACAGCACAGGAGCGGCGGTCAAGGACGTTCACGTCCACGGCAATCACGTCACGCAGGACGTGACGATATCGGGCATATACCCCAGCGCATTCGACATAGTGGCGGTCAGCGGAGTCGACGTTCAGGGCAACACGTTCGTCGGCGAGGTCACGTTCGGCTTCGAGCAGTCCAGCAACATCACCTCTTCAATTTCAAACAACATCGTCTATCCGGCGCTGGGGAACGAAGCGGGCGGCATATTCGTAACCAGCAACACGTCCCAAACTTCTCCCGATTTCGGACTGAACTTCGTCGGGAACGTGCTCTATTCGAGCTCTTTCACCTTGTCCGCGTCCGGATCGACTAAGAAAATCGGCGCTTTCGCTATCACCGGCAATACTATCTTGCCGTGGAGCACGCAGCACGGCATCTACCTCGTGAATACGTCGAACGGCACCGTCACAGGAAACACCATTGCGAGCAATAGTCCCATCGCCCCGTTCGACACCGGCATATATCTGCTGACGTCGGACAATATCCTCATCGAAGGCAACCAGGTATCCAGGGCGGCTTACGGCATCTACGATGCCTCGTCAGAGCCGACTATACTCATAGGCATCAATAGCTTTACCGCCATAGTGACCGAAGAAGTCACGGGAGGCACCCGATACGATGCCAACTTTATTAAGGGCCCTATCTTCGCAACAGATAATGCCATCGCTCGCTACGACGGCACTACCGGAAAGCTCGTCCAAGCTAGCGGCGTGTATGTGTCGGACACCGGCCGACTTGGAATCGGTACGGCATCTCCACTCGAACTACTCTCGCTCTGGAGCGACAACAACGGCCAGAACGTGGGCGCTGACCAGGTATACAACGCCATCATCTTTCAAAACTCAGCCGACAACTATAGGGTCGGCGAAATCAAGTCTGTAAAGCCAACAGGCGTGTACGGCGACGAGGGGGCACTAGCCTTTTTCACAAAAGGAGCCGTCAGCACGGAACGGCTACGTATAGGGCATGATGGCAATATCGGTATCGGCACCTCAGCCCCAAAATCCAAGCTCCACGTCGAAGGGACAAGCGGCTGGATAATCGCCGACGAGCAGGACGCCGACCCCACCACCGCGGAACTCGACGCCAACGACTCCGTCGCTTTCTACAGCAAAGCGAACAAGCTCGTCTTCGCGTACAACAACGCGGGGACGATGACCTACCTCTCGCTTCCGCTTGATGGAAGCTCGACCGCTTGGACGCACTCGACCGTCGCGCCCTGATAACCTTGCCTCCTAATGTTCGTGTAATACTTGGGACATGATCGGCGGCGGCGCATACGGCAGTGCAGCGCTCGGCGGGATGGCGGCGGCGCCCCGCCCAGCGATAATACCGATCGAGCGTCCCGGCCGGCCCGGGATCATTCTCGCGACACGCACATCGCCAGTCGTTCTTACGGGGAGCCGCGATAGCGGAGACGAGCCCCTGGAGCTCAAGTCTGCATGGTAGGATTGATGCCATGAGGACCCTTGTCGCTCCGACCGAGCCTTTCGTAAAGACTGAGCGCACGCGGCTCGCGGCAGATGCGTCAGCCGGCTCCAACGTCCTGCTTAGCCTGGAGAACAACGACGGCATCATCGGCGACGCGTTCATCGCTATCGGTTATGAGGGCAGCGAGCTGGCGGAGCTCCAGCTTGTCAATCAGGAGGTGTCGGGCGAGAGCCCCGTGCGCGTCGCTGCGCTCAAGTTCAATCACCAGAAGGGCGAGCCCGTCACCGTCTACCGCTACAACCAGCGCAAGTTCTACGGCTCCACTTCCGCCAACGGCACCTACCTCGAGCTAACGGCTGACGGCAGCCCCAAGGACATCCAGGTCGACGACCCGCAAGGCACCACGCTGGAGTACACCGGCGACACCGCGACGCATTTCAAGGCGACTTATTACAACTCCGAGACCAACGAGGAGACCGCGATAGGCGACTCGGTCGCGGCTGAGGCTGACGAAAGCGCGCGCTACGCCTCGCTATGGGCCATCCGCAAGCACGCGGGCCTCGCCGGCAATCCGCTGTACTCCGACTTCCGCATGGAGATGAAGCGCAAGCAGGCGGAGAACGAGATCAACAGCGCCATCGGATCGCGCTACACCCTGCCGCTCGGCGAGGTGCCGCCCCTGCTCTCCTACATCTGCGAGCTCATGGCCGCGGGCTACATCGACTATGAGGAGTTCGGCGCCGACGGCCAGGGCGGCAAGTGGCTCGGCGAAGCGCGCGCGCTGCTGAAGGCGGTCCAGGGCGGCACGCAGCTCCTCTTGGGCGCGGACGGCGTCGAGCTCGGCCGCGTCGAAGTCCCGGTAGCGGAAACGCAGCTCGGCGGCTATCCGAACGACGAATGCACCGACGCCGCGCAGTTCTCGATGGGCGACCGCTTTTAGTAGATTACAGCTCAAAACCTATCAACGTATGGCAAACTTGGAGCTTCGCTGGAGCATCGAAGGCGAGCAGCAGCTGTCGCGCGTGCTTCTTGGTCTTAGCGCCGAGCTGAGTGACTTGCGACAGCCCTTCAACAGCTCGGCGGAGTATCTCAAGCGCACGTTCTCCAAAGACGTGTTCAGCACGCAGGGCCGCGCAATCGGGGAGCGATGGAAGCGCCTCTCGCCCGCCACCGTCGCGGAGAAGGCGCGACTCGGGTATCTGCAGGGGCCCCTCATCCGGACGGGCAGGATGCAGAACAGCTTCGCATCGATCGTGCAGAGCGACCAGGCGGTCGTTTACAACACCGCGGAATATGCCAAATACCATCAGAGCAACCAGGCGCGCGGGCCGTGGTTGCCGCGCCGCGCAATGATGGGTTTAGGGGACAATCAAAAAGTGGAAATCGTGCGATACTTCCAGCAGTACATCCAGCAGGCGATCGCCGGCATCTAAGCGTATGATTTATTCCGACCCCATCATCGAGAAATACGTCGAGCTCATCAAGGCCAACACGTCCGCAATAAAAGCCTTCTATCAGGGCGAGCCGATCCGCCTGCCCGCAAGCAATCTCCCCTGCGCCATCATCGCGAAGCGCGAGACGCGCGCGGGCGCCCTGACCAACGCCGAGGACGAGCACGGCATCGGCATGTCGATCACGATAGTAGCCGACGTGCGCAAGGACTTATCCACAGACGACAACATCGCCAAAGCTGTCGCCGGCGTATCGACGCTCTACGACATTATCGAGGGCCGCAACGAGGACTACACGCTCAAGGAAGATTCCATACTCGGCATTCTGCGCTCTAATATCGTGCTCGATGCCGCGAAGAGCCTGCGCACGGACCTTGGAAGCATGACCCGCGTCGATTACGGCACCACGCTGAGGGACCGCGCGCAAGACCAGTGGTCGATCGAGGCGCGCATAGAGTTCGTCTGCTCGTTCTCCCAAGTGCGGTAGAATAAACGCATGCAAGTAACGGCAACAAAATCCGTATCGTTTCCTACCCTCAACTGGGGCATCAATGCGGGAGACACCCGCGAGCTCCCGGCCGGCAAAGACGCGCAGCTGCTTATCCTCTCGCACAGCGCTATCAAGGAGATTAAGCCGATTAAAAAATAACGATCGATATATGGCTAAAACAGGCGGCTCCCAGGTAGCGATAGGCATCGGCATCGAAAGCGCCGCGGCGCCCGGCACGGCGGTCGCGGAAGCCCACTTCATTCCCTACACGGACTTCTCCCTCCAGGGCGTCTCCGAGAAGGCGATGTTCACGTCGGCGCGCGGGCTCAGGCTGCAGAACTCCAACAGCATGATCCGCCGCAGGTACTCGCAGGGATCGATATCGTTCGTCCCGAACGTCGAGATCGCGCCCTTCTTCTTCGCGCTCGCGCTCGGCTCCGTCGCGACCGCGACCGCCTCGGGCGAGTCAGCGGTCTACGACCACACCTTCACCGTCCAGAACGCCAACGCCACGGTGAAGACCGCCACGGTCACCGTAAAGAACGGCGGCATCCAGACCCCCCAGTACGTCAACTGCGTATGCAACACGCTCGGCCTCGACGTGAGCGACGGCTACGCCTCGATGACCGCTGAGCTCATCGGCAAGTTTCCCTCGACCGACACGGTGAGCGAGAGCTATGCGCAGGGGACGGAGTTCGCCTACCACCAGATGACCGCCAAGTTCGGCACGTCGTTCTCGAACGCGGCCGGCAATGCCGCCACTCCGCTCAAGTCGTTCTCGCTCTCGATCGATAACGGCATCCTGCTCGATGAGGCGTTCCTCTCCGGCAGCAATGACATCGTCGCCGGCGGGCTCGTGCGCGGGCCGCTCAAGGTCTCCGGCTCCTACTCGCTCCACTTCGCCGACACGGCCGAGCTCGCGAAGTACCAGGCCAATACGAAGAGCGCGCTCATCGTGACCTTTACGGGCGCGGACATGGGCACGGCCGGCAGCGGCGTGGAGCAGATCCAGATCAAGCTCGGCAGGCTCGTCCTTACCGACCCTCCCATCGAGTACAACGCGGACGGGCTCCTTGTCCTCAATCAGAAGTTCGAGGTGGAGTACGACGCGACCGACGGCGACATCACCGTCATAGTCACCAACGACCAGGCCAACGGCTCTGGCTCGCGCTATAACCCCGCATAATATGGACCACCCCATAACGACCAAGACGACCGAGGGAGGGTGCGACTACACCATCCGCACCTATGTCACCGGAAACGAGGCCCGCGAGATCAAGGCCGTGAGCGACAAGGGCGCCGGCTCCGCAGAGTCCACGGAGCAGGCCCAGGACCGCGCGGTGGAGATCGCTATACTTTCCCTGGAGGGATCGGCAGAGAAGATCGTCGAGCGGCTGGGCAACCTCCCCCTCGCCGACTATGCCGAGATCGTCGGCGCCGTGACCGAGCTCCTCAATCCTAAAAAAAAATCTCAGGGATAGTCGCCGACTACGTCGCGGGGAACGTCCGCGGCGACATGATCGTGGCCGTCATCTGCGAGCGCATGGGCTGGACCTACCGGCAGTACTATGACCAGCCGCTGCATTTCACCGAGCTCCTCATCCGCAAGCTCGATATCGACAACAAGAACGGCAGCGCCGCGGCGAAGAAGGCGCGCGCCGGAAGCGGTGTAAAATAGACGCATGTCCCTTTTCTCAAGCGGCGACCAGTCGCTCACCATCGTCCTGAAGGCCCGGGACGAATTTTCCGACACGCTCGAGGGCGTCGGCAAGAAGCTCAAGACCCTGCAGCCGACGTTCCAGAAGATGGCAGCCGCCGGCACCGTCGCCTTCGGCGGCATCGCGTTCGCGGCCAAGCAGTCGCTCGACGCCTTCGAGGAGAACGAGACCGCGACCGTCCGCCTCGCCCAGCTGCTCAAGACCTCCCGCGGGGCGTCCGACGCGCAGATAAAGGCGCTCCTCGACCAGGCCGAGGCGCTCGAGCGCGTGGGCGTAGTGTCGGCCGACGTGACGAAGGTGGCCCAGGGCACCTTCGCCACGTTCGACCTCGAGGCCGACTCCATCCGCCAGCTCACGCCGGCATTCCTCGACATGGTCGTATCCGAGCGCGGCGTGAACGCCACCACGGAGGACATGATCAGCTTCGCGAACGGCCTGGGCCAGGCGCTGCAGGGGAATTTCCAATCGCTCACGCAGCGCGGCTTCATCCTCGACGAGGACACCAAGGCCATGATCGAGAACGGGACGGAGACCGAGCGAGTGGCCGCGCTCGTCAAGGTCCTCACCAGCACCTACGACGGCATGAACGAGGCCCAGCGCAACACCTCCGCAGGCATGGAGAAGGGCCTCCTGATGTCCTTCCAGCGGATGGAGCAGGCCGTAGGCGCCGGGCTGGCTCCCGCGCTCGAGAACCTGAGCCAGAAGGTCCTGCCCCTCCTCGACCGGTTCGCCGCCTGGGCCGAGACGAACCCCGATCTGGCCGCCAATATCATGCTCGTAGCGGGCGCGTTCGCGGCAGTGGTCGCGGCGGTCGGCGCACTCGGCCTGCTGCTCCCGGCCGTCATTGCGGGGTTCGCCCTGCTGTTGGGCCCCGCGGGCGCCATCATAGGGCTGATGGCCTCGATCGGCCTCGCCGTCTACGCGGTCATTCGGCAGTTCGAGGAAATCAAGCAGAGCGGCATCGCGGTATGGGCCGCCCTGAAGGCCGTATTCGCCCAGGGCGCGAACTTCCTCATCGGGATCGCGGAAGGCTGGGCCAACGGCTGGGTGAAGGCCGTCAACGTCATCATCGGCGCGCTCAATAAGATAAAATTCTCGATCCCCGACTGGGTGCCCGGCGTCGGCGGCAAGAGCTTCGGCATCAATATCCCGCTCGCCAAGGAGATCGCGCTTCCGCGCTTCGAGTTCGGCGGCATCGTGCCGGGCGCCCGCGGCCAGGCCGTGCCCATCATCGCGCACGGCGGCGAGCGCGTGATCCCCGCTGGCCGGGCGAGCATGGGCGGCGGCAATACCTACTCGGTCGTGATCAACAACCCGATCGTCAGCAACCGCGGCGACGCGGCGCTCCTGCGGCGCCAGATCGAGGAGGCGCTGCGCGACGTGACGCGCGGCCACAAGCTCAGCACGATCTAACATGGCAAAAACCCTGGTTATCGCCGGCGCCGATTTTCTCGCCCAATACAAGACCAACTCCGCTCAGATACGCGAGCTGGTTCAGAACAAGTCCAGCGTCATGAACATGCAGGCGACCGTTGCCTCGGGACAAACGGCGCCGCGGGAGGGCGCGGAGATCGTCTTCAAGGACGGCAGCCGGTTCCTGTTCGGAGGCTACGTCACGCGCGTGCAGTCCGAAGAGGTCGGCGAAGGCCAGCTGTTCGTCTACGACGTGGAGACGTCTGACTACAGCTGGATACTGAACAACAAGATCGCGCGCCGCTCCTATGCCGGCAAGACCCTGAAGTTCATCGTCGAGGACCTGCTCGACGCGTTCCTGGACGCCTCCTACGCTTTCACGACAACCAATGTGGCGACAGGCCCCACGATAGACTCGATCACCTTCGACCATATCCCGCTGCGCAAATGCTTCGAGAAGCTGCAGAAGCTCACGGGCTACGTCTGGTACGTCGACTACGAGAAGAACGTCTTCTTCACCTCGCCTACGGCTACGGCCGCGCCCGAGGCCATAACCGACAGCTCCGGCAACTTCGAGAAAGTCGCCCTCTCGTACGACACGTCGCAGGTACGCAATTCGGTCATCGTCATCGGCAGCAGCGACGGCGAGCAGGACAGCAATCCGACGACCGAGACCTTCGAAGGCGACGGAGCGACGCGCGCCTGGGAGCTGCAATTCAAGCCTTCGGAGATCGTGTCAATAAAGCTCAACGGCGTGTCGAAACAATTCTCCCTTGATGTCAATGAGCGCGACACCGACTTCTTCACCTATTCGTTCTCGGGCCAGTCGTTTCGCATAACGGACTCCCAGACCACTCCCGTCGGCGGCGGCACGCCCGACGAGATCGAGATCACCTATTACGGGCGCATTCCCATCATCGTCCAGGAGATCGACCCTGACTCCATCGCCTTCTTCGCGGCGCTCGACGGCGGGGACGGCACCTACGAGGCGACGATCAAGGAGCCGAGCATCACCACCAAGGAGGAGGCGTCGACGCGCGCGCTCCAGGAGCTCGCGCAGTTCGCCGATCCCCTCGTCAACGGGCGGTTCACGACCCGCACTTCTCTGCTCTCGCCGGGCTCCATATTCGAGCCGGGCCAGCTCCTAACGGTCAACCTGCCCTCCCACGGCATCGGCGGGGACGCCGGCTTCCTGATCCAGGAGGTCGGCATTACCATGACCGAGGACGAGGGCTCGGGCATGACGGAATACGCCTACGAGGTGCGCTTCGGCGGCAAGCTCGTCGGCGTGCAGGAGTTCCTGGAGTCGCTCGCAGCGGAGGAAGGCGACGTGACGGACGCGGAAGTCGTCCTGACCATCGAATCCGTCAACGAGTCGTTCGTGGCGGACGACGACGCGCCGACGCGTTCCATCCTAACGCCGCCCTTCCAGTTCGGGCCGAGCGGCAGCCCCGTAGCCAAGTTCGGCATGTCCGAGTTCGGCTAGCGCCGTGCTACCATTACCCCATCTATGGATCTCGCGATCAACGATCCCGCGCGCGTTTCCGGACGGCTGACTTTCACCAACTTCGAACTCAACTGCCCGCGCGCGCGAGAGATCGACGCGCGGCTGCGCTCGGGGCACGATATGCCGGAGAGAGTGTGGTACTCGCTCATGCGCGAGCTCGCCCTGCTCTGCCCGGTCCGCACGCTCGAGAAGCGCAATATCGTGGTCCTTTCAGGCCGCAGCGTGATGGCGCGCATCCTGCTCGGCGACGCGACCTACAGCGGCGCGATTAATTACGGTGCCCTCGGCACCGACAGCACCGCGCCGGCCGCGAGCGATACCGCGCTGGGCGCCGAAGTGGCCCGCAAGCTGTTCGCGCGCCGCACGCGCACGGACGCGCAGGTGAACTTCGACTTCTTCTACAGCCAGCTCGACACCGACGGCACCTACGAGGAGTTCGCAATGTTTATCGACGGCGACGCGAGCGCCGACAGCGGCCAGATGTTCAACCACGCGCTCACAGGCGGGTGGGCCAAGACGAACACCGAAGCCATGACCGTGTCGGTGCAGATTACTATCAACGCCTCATAATTTATGTCGATACTGGACGGCGCAGACGTGCTCGCAGACTACTGGATACCGAGCTACACGGCGGGAGAGTCTATCTCCGCCGGAGACGCGGTCGCGCTCGACCTCTCCGACAACAAGATCTACAAGGCGTCCGCGTCCGCGTGGGCGTACCGGATCAACTTCATCGGGTTCGCCATCGCGGGAGGATCGTCGGGCGCGAGCATCGCGGTCAACGACACGCCGATAGTCGCCGAGAAGACGGGCCTGACGACAGGATCGATGTACTACCTTTCGAATACCCAGGGCGCCATATCGACGAGCGCCGGAGCGATCGAGCGCAGGATAGGCCGCGCCACTTCGACGACGCGCATCAAGCGCCCCAAGAACGGGACGGCGGTATCCGGACTCATAAGCCGCGCCCTTTCGTCCGCCACTGCGTATGCGCCCGTATCGGCCTACATCTCCGGCATCGGCCAGAGCCTGATCCCGTTCCAGGTGATCCTCAACGGCACCACGCTCAGAAGCCTTACCAGCGGAAATCCGATAAACGACACCACCCTTATTCTCGAACCCGACGACGTCGTGACGATGGAGACGAGCGGCGCCGGCTCGGGCACGTCGCAAGCGACGCCGCTGCTGCGCATCCTGGACCGCTAGCCGGTGGTACAATCGCTATATGGCCGAACCCCGCGACCTCGCCGAGTACCAGACCGACCATGACCTCCTGATCCGCGTCAACACGCTCATGGAAACGATGGCGAACGACATCAAGGAGATGAAATCGCATTTCGTCACGCAGTCCGAATTCTGGCCGGTGAAGGTGCTGGTATACGGCTGCGCGGGAATGATCCTCACGAGCGTGATCGGCGCGCTGCTTTATCTGGTAATCCGACAATAACGAATGGACCTGAAGATCTACTGGCCGATGAAGCCCTACGTCGTCACCCAGGACTGGGGCGTCGCGACCGACGCGTATTCCGCGCAATTCAACGACCCGAACTTCAAGCGGCACAACGGCATCGACGCGAACGTCGGCCGCTCCGGCGACACCGCCTACCAGACGCAATTCCCGATCTACTGCCCGGTCGAGGGCTTCCGCGTCGAGAGCGTGTCGTACGAGGCGAACGGCGGCGGCAACCAGATATCGCTCGTCTCGATCGATCCCATGCTCATAGGCGGCAAGCTCTGCTACGCGCGCATCTGGCTCTGCCACGGCAAGAAGGTGCTGGTGAAGGAGAACTACCAGCCCAAGCTCGGCGAAGTGATCATGATCGGCAACAACACCGGCTTCTCGACGGGGCCGCACACCCACATGGGCCTCTACCGCATCGACGGCTCCGGCCGCAAGCTCGACAGCAATGACGCGACCGGCAGCATCGACCCGTCCCTCTTCTTCGCGCGGGAGTACGCCATCGAACAGGCGAGCGTTGCCCTCCTCATCGCCAACGGCCTGAGGCTCGCCAAGTACTACCTGACGGGCAAATAGGGCGTGCTACGCTTGGGAGAGCGGGCTCGATTACTCGTAAAATAAAACTCGCATGCTTTCAGCAATACTACTCGCCCTGTCGCCGTTCGCGCTCAACATGGTCATGGGCGTCGTGAAGTGGCTGTCTCCCCTCGAGACCACGGCTTCCAAGCGCGTCGTCCTGGCGCTGTTTTCCCTGGCAGGCGTTATCGCCACGAGCGCGATGACCGGAGCGCCTGTCGATCCCAACCTGGTATCGAATATCCTCACGGTGCTCGTCGAGGCGTTCGTCGCCTTCGTGCTGGCGCACGGCAGCTACACCCTGTTCTGGAAAGCGGAACGCTAGGAACGGCCGGCGACCATCCGAGTTAGGCCCTGCCGTCTTTTTTCCAACCAGAGAAGCGGCAGGGGCGGTCCCGGGCAAAGTCTCCTCAGACTCCGGGGCCGCTTTCTTATCCCGCCTTGCGGCGCGCCGGGCGATCGGTCTTTGCGGCCTTCTTGGCGGCCGGCTTCTTCCCCTCTATCGCCATGATCATTTCCTTCTGGCCCGGCGCCGTCTTCCGGCGCTTCGGCTTCTTAACCGCCGGCGCTTCGGCCTCGCCCGACCCGCCGGACCCGGCAAGGCTCTTCTTGAGGGCGTCCATCAGGTCGACGACGTTCTCGCCCTTGGGCCGCGGCTTGGCGCCCACTGTCTTCCCGCTGCGCTTGGCGTTGACGAGCTCGGTCAGCGCGTCCTCGTAGCGGTCCTCGAATTTCTCGGGATCGAAGTCGGCCGCCTTCGACGTGACGATGTGCCTGGCGAGGTCGAGCATGTCCTTGGTGACCTTCACGTCCTGTATCTCGTCGAAGTATTCCTTCTCGTCGCGCACCTCGTAGGGGTAGCGCAGAAGCGTGCCCATGAGCCCGTTGGACAGCGGCTCGAGCGCGATGATGTGCTCGCGGCTGGTGAGCACCACGCGGCCGATCGCGACCATGTCCATGCTGCGGATGGTTTCGCGGATGACCGCGAAGGCGTCGTGGCCCACCTTCCCGTCCGGCACGAGGTAGTACGGCCGGATGAGGTAGCGGGGATCGATGTCGGACTTCGGCACGAACTCGTTGATGTCGATGGTGCGGGTCGACTCCAAAGCGATGTTCTCGAGCTCGTCCTTCGACACTTCGATAAACGTGTCGGTGTCGACCTTGTAGCCTTTCATGATGTCTTCGGCTGCGACTTCCTCGCCCGTGTCCGCGTCCACCTTCATGTACTTGATGCGGTGGCCGGTATTCCGGTTGATCTGGTTGAAGCTGATCTTCTCGGATTCGGACGTGGCCGGAAACAGGGCGACCGGACAGGTCACGAGCGAAAGCCGCAGGAAGCCTTTCCAGTTGGCGCGGGGTGCCATGGGTTCTCCAGAACGGTGCAGGGACTCGACTCAAGACGAATTGGGGCGATTCGTTCCGACGCCGGGGCCCGCAATAAGCTTGACTCTGGGTTCTCGTTTCGTTCTTATCGGCGCAGTCCTGCCGACGAGCTTAGCCATGCCGAACCTCCCCTATCTCAGAAGCGAAATTGAGCGCATGCGCCGCCAGATCTTCCGGCAGCGAAAAGAGATGCGGGACCTCGAGCGCGCCGGCATATCAACGAAAGCCGCCGAGGAGCTGCTCGAGCGGATGCTGTCCAAAGTCGACGGCATGTGCGCCGAGCGCGACCGCCAGCGCAGGGAGCAGTCGGTGAAGTATCCCGGCACCGACAAGCCCATCAGGGGAGCCATCGAGCGGCGCGTCCGGTGAGCGTCTACCGGCGCATCCTGCGCGGCGCCGATTATACGCACAGGCACTGGGTCGCGCTTCAGGAGGAGAAGTGCGTCGGCGAAAACTTCCATGCGCTGCGGGCGTTCTGCGAGGAGCGCGGGCTGTCGCTGTCGCGTCACGGGCACTCGGTAATCTGCGATGGGCAATTCTACCAGGTGTTCATGTTCGCCGAAGAGGAGCACGCCGAGACGTTCCGCGCGCGGTTCGGAGGCGAGCGCATGCATCCCTCGGAAAGGGGCAAGGGCGCGCGCTGGGCGCAGTGGAAGAAAGGGAAAGGCCGGCAGCGATAAAGCGCTTGTGAACCGCGCTGTGTTCACTAGCGCACTGAACTCCGCCGCCCCATGCGCGATTATGATCCGACACCGCACGGCTCTCGGCTTATATCGGTGATGAGAACGCCCGATTGCGCTCACGCCGTCCTCTCACGGAAAGGATCGGGCCATGCAAACCCGGCGTCGTTTCAAGCAGACCACTTCGCTTCAGAACCGTCTTTCGGAATTCATCGCCGGCGCGCGGGCCGAGGCAGAAACCGCGCCCGGCGGCGCGGACGAGTACGAGCTGCAGAAGAAAGTCAGGCAGGCCGAGACCGCCGCCAACATCGAGGCGTGGGCGAACTCTCCCGGATTGCAGCCGCCGAAGTGATAGGGGCCGTCCCGGCGCAGAGCCGGAAAACCGCGGCATCACATCTCAGGGATCGCTGCGGCAGAGCCCGTTCCAGGCCTTACAAAGATATAGCGGAGCTACATATCAGCGCGAAGGGGCCCTCTCCCCCGGGACCCCCCGCACGGTCCCTGCGCCTCCATGCCCCCAAGAGCGCCGCGGGACCGTGCACCATTCGGAGCATGCTCGGCGGCGAAGCCTCTCCAGAGCAGATCGATCGCAATCCCCTTCAGGAACCAAGCCCTCCCGCTTCGCATTTATCAGGCCCGCCCGCAGCGCCGGGCATGAAGCCTCGGGATGCCACCATGCGAAAAGAGCTCCAGAAGGTAGTGAAGGATACGGCAGCCGTCGGGCTATCGGCCGCGGCGGCCGGGTTGGAGATAGGATCGGAGTTCGCGCGCAAGACCTTGGACGAGGTGTCGCGCGAAGACCCCGCCCCGGCAACTTCTCCAGACGACTCGGCAGCGCCGGCGCCCCCGGCTGCCGATCCCGCTGACGAGAGCATCAAGGTCCGCGCCTACCACTTGTGGGAGAAGGCCGGGTGCCCCGAAGGCCGCGATCAGGAGTTTTATTTCCAGGCCGAGCGGGAGCAGCGCGATCGCGAAAAGCCCGACCGCCCCCGCGCCTCTGACCTGATAGCCTGATGCCGCGCTGCTCCGCTTGGCCGCGCCGTGCTATCATTTCCGCATGGCGAAAGACCCAGGCGCCGTAGCGCTCGGCAAGAAGCGCGCGCAGAACCTCCGCAAAAAGCTTGGCTCCGACGAGGCGCTCAAGGACCACATGCGCCGCGTGCGAGCCGGCGAGAAGCTCTCATAGCCGCTATCCACATACCCTCAGTTGACGACCGCTCGTCATGGTATGATGGAGCTTAGTTCGACAGGGCCGTTCCCGTTCGCATTATCGTTTTTAGCCGCGACCTCTTTAATCCATAGCAGAGGCCGCCAACATGCATGACTGTAGAAATTCGCAGGGCGGAGCGCACGAAAGCCAAGCTGCGCCTCGGACTCGCCGGCCCCTCGGGCGCCGGCAAGACCATGAGCTCCCTGAAGCTCGCAAAGGGCATCACCCCCGCCGGCCGAATACTGATGATCGATACCGAGCGCGGCTCGGGCGACCTCTATGCGGACCTTTTCGATTACGACATCATCACGCTCCAGCCGCCGTACAAGCCGGAGCGCTACGTCGAGGCTATCCGCGCAGGCGAGGAAGCCGGCTACGATACGATCATCATCGACAGCCTGAGCCATGCCTGGAGCGACGAAGGCGGCATACTCGACCAGGCGGACAAGCTCGGGAAGTCCGCCAAGAATTCCTACACCGTCTGGGCCGATCTCACGCCGCAGCACCGCATGCTCGTCGGCGCGATGCTCAATTCTCCCGCGCACATCATCGCCACGACGCGCAGCAAGCAGCAGTACGAGCTCGAGGAGTACACCGACAGCAGGGGCAACAGGAAGTCCCGGCCGGTAAAGCTCGGCATGGCCCCGGTCCAGCGCGAAGGCATGGAGTACGAGTTCACGGTCTTCTTCGATATCGACCAGGCGCACAACGCGCGCGCGAGCAAGGACCGCACGAACCTCTTCAAGGACGAGATCTTCACGCCCGACGAGAAGATCGGAGAGCGCATTCTCGGGTGGCTCAATTCGGCGAAGGAGGCTCCGCCGGAAGAGATCGCCCGCACGAAGGCGAAGATACTTTACTGCCTCAAGCTGCTCGGCGCCGACGTGACGACGCAGGAAGCGATCCGCAAGAGCATCATAGGGCTCACCCAGCTCGACGGCGCGAGGGTTGAGAACGCAGACGCCATCCTCTCACGCCTCGAGGCGAAGGTTAAGGCGATGCCGCCGGCGCCGCCCGCGGCCCCCGCTCCGGCCGCGCCTAAGGCGGCCGACCCTGCAGCCGGCGAGCTCACGCCTGAAGATGAAGCATTACTGGCTCAATCCGCCGATGACGCCGCCCGGGCCGAGGCTGAGAACCATGACTAAAGCGATCAAGGAGGCCGGCCGAAAAACCGACCCGGCAGTACTCAAACACATTGATCGTTGCGCGATGTTTCTCATCAAGGCGCTCTGTCTGGACAACGACGCTGACGAAGCAATAATCACCAAGACCATTACTTATTACGGCAAGCGCGTCGGTCGCTATTCCATAACGATCAAAAAGATATGACCCGCCCTATCAAGTATCGAGCGTGGGCCAACGGGAAGATGCACGACGTGCGCGCCATCAGCTTCACCGAGAGCGGCGAGGTTCATCGCATACTCGACGCCGAAGGTGTGCAGCGCGTGCCGGAAGCTCTGCTGCAGTACATCGGACGCAATGACAAGAATGATGAGGAAATTTACGAAGGGCATATCCTCGAAGGAAACTGGCAGAACGATTTCGGCTCGTTTGAGCCGGGGCTGCGCAAGGTTATCCATTGTCATGCCGACGCCGCTTTCCAGGCCGGCACCCTCAGAGGAAACGGGTATCCGCATTGCAAGATTGGCAAAAACGTCACTGTGCGCGGCACGATCTACGAAAATCCGGAATTACTCGCTAAGTAAAAAACTATGGATACTAGACCCAACACCCAATGCACCAGCGCGTGCGGCAACGACTACGACTGCCCGCATGACGACGATAGCGAGACTGAGGCCATATGACCCGACAAGAACAAATCGACCTGATACGCGCCGCGTGCATCGAGGCGAACCCGAGTGATGCCACGTTGCGTGACCAGACTTCATGGCAGGGACTTCAAACCAAACGCGAGCATGGTCGCCCCGTCCGCCTCGCCGATGTGCTGTTGGCTATGGAAGCTGGAAGCACCTACGGCGATAGCCTGAATCTGAACTTCGATGGATCAATGGAATACTGCCGGGTCAATCTGCCAGCGGGTCCCGAGCCCGAGCAGGAGATCTTCAAGGGGTCTTGGAACCTCCGCAAAGACGACCTCTCCGAGCAGAGCGACGAGTGCGTCGCGTACCTCGCGCAGTTGCTCGGATGACGCTTGGCGATCAGAACCAGCGTCCGCGGCCGTACAATCCGCCGCCGCCGAGGAGAAGCACTAGCACGATGATGATGATGAGCGTTGTACTGTCCATGAGGAAACCCCTGTCGGTTTGTGTGGACAGTGAACCGGCGGCAGGACGCTTGGTTCCAGCTTCATCCTCGGCACCAGGATTAATCGCAAAAAACTAATCTATGAACATCAACACTATCCACGTCTGCGGCAACCTTACCCGCGACCCGGAGCTTAAGGCGCTCGCGAGCGGCGGCTCCGTCGCCTCATTCGGCATCGCCACGAACCGCGCGGTCAAGAAGCCCGACGGCTCCAAAGGCGAGGACACGGAGTTTCACCACATCGTCGTCTTCGGCAAGCTGGCGGAGACCTGCGCGCAGTATCTGCGCAAGGGCGGCATCGCCTATGTGCAGGGCCGCGTGCAGACCCGTTCGTGGGACAGCCCCGACAAGGGCAAGCAGTACCGCGCAGAGATCGTCGCCGAGAAGGTGAAGTTCGGCCCGCGCCCAGGCAGCTTAAACGGGCCTGTGAAGGACGTTGCTCCTGATAGCGATACCGACCAGCGCCCTCCCTCCGAACGCGGCTCAGGCGAGGCTACAGCGAGCGCAGCGCCCATCCCTTACCCCGAGGAGGACATTAATCCGGACGATATCCCCTTTTAGCGTATGGCTACCGACACCAACATAAGACTCAACGACAACACAAACATTGACCTGTCAAAGCTCATTGAGAGCCGCCTGCTCGTGCAAGCGAACTCCGGCGGCGGCAAATCCTGGGCGCTTCGCCGTCTGCTCGAGCAGACCCACGGCAAGGTGCAGCAGATAGTCATCGACTCCGAAGGCGAGTTTTCCACCCTCCGAGAGAAGCATGACTTCATCCTTGCCGGCAAAGGCGGTGACACGCCCGCGGAGCCGAGGAGCGCCGCCCTGCTCGCCCGCAAGCTGCTCGAGCTGAAGGTCTCGGCGATTATCGACCTCTACGAGTTGCATCCGCAGGACCGCAAGCGCTTCGTCAGGCTCTTCCTCGACGCGCTCATAAACGCGCCCAAGGAGCTGTGGCATCCCTGCATCATCGTCATCGACGAGGCCCACACCTATGCGCCGGAGAAAGGCCAGAGCGAGGCTATGGATGCGGTCATCGGGCTCGCCGCGCTCGGCCGCAAGCGCGGCTTCTGTGCCGTGCTCGCTACGCAGCGGATTTCCAAGCTGAACAAGGACGCCGCTGCGGAGTGTAATAATAAGCTCATTGGCCGCGCGACACAGGACATCGACATGAAGCGCGCCGGCGACGAGCTCGGCTTTGCGTCGCGCGACCAGATGCTTTCCCTGCGCGCGCTCAGGCCGGGCGAATTCTATGCTTTCGGCCCGGCGATCTCAGACGAGGTAACCCGCGTCACTATTGGGCCTGTTCGCACCACGCATCCCAAGGCGGGATCGCGCGCACTCACGCGGACCGTGCCGCCAACGAGCGCCATTAAGCAGGTGCTCGGGGAGCTGGCCGATCTGCCGGCAGAAGCCGAGCAAGAGGCCAAGACCGTTGCTGAGTTGAAGCAGCAAGTAAAAAGCCTTACCTCGCAGCTTAGAACGCCGCCGGTCGAAAAACTCCCGCAAGAGAAGACCAAGATAGTTGAGGTGCCGGTCCTAAAGGACGCGCAGATCCTTCGGCTCGAAAGGGTGTTCGGCGGCATGGTCAAAGAGTCGGCGCGCCATGGCGGCGCAATGACGCTCCTATGGACCACCTTCGACGAGATAGGAAAGGCGATGATCGCCGCTCTCGACGATATTAAGCGCGGGCCCGCGCCTGCGAAGGCAACCCGCTCCGCGCCGACGCCGAGCCCTACTGCAGAAATCCCAATATCCGCTCCGCCGTCGGAGGGCCTTAGCGCCGCCAGGCAGCGGGTACTCGACGCGCTGGCGTGGCTATCGGCCATCGGCATTGAGCGCGCCAACAAAGTGCAGCTCGCTTTCCTGTCCGATCAGAGCCCGCGCAGCAGCGGGTACAGCAACAACCTGGGCGCCCTCCGGTCTGCCGGTATGATCGAATACCTCGCTCAAAGCGAGGTTGCCCTCACTGCAACTGGACGATCATTCGCAAACGTTCCGAAAGCGCCGGCCACAAGCGAGGAGCTTCAAAACCGCATTCAATCCAAGCTGCCGCGCGCGCAGTGGGCGATCCTGAAAGTCCTCATCGACCAGTACCCCGAGGAGCTCGCCAAGGATGATCTGGCCGCCGCCTCAGGCCAGAGCCCGACTTCGAGCGGATATTCGAATAACCTTGGCGCGATGCGCAGCTTGGGCCTCTTAGATTATCCTTCACCTGGCCAGGTGAAGGCCGAACCCATATTATTCCTGTAGGCCTCGTGGGTAGGCCGCTGGGAGGCAGGCAGTATCTTTTAGACGCCTGAAGCCCGGCGTCCTGCTCAAGAGAAACGACCGATGCATTGCCCAGTATGTTGATGTAAATATGGCCGCACACTTAGGCGGAGGGACTACTAGTGAACGCTGGACAGATTGATGGAAAGTGGTTCTTTGCCTTTCGGCAGATCTCTTCGGGTTCGCCAGGTGGTTGGGTCCTGCAGGGGCCGTTTGACACTTACGATCAGGCAATGGCGGCGCGGCAACGTTCAAAAAACGCCTACGACGCTGAGGTTAGTTCGCCGTTTGCAGCCCGCAGCAGGGACGAAGCTCAAGGTAAGTGCGACGCTGGCCTTGTCGCTTAATTGACGGGGGACAAAGTGTGGATAGCGAATCCGCTGTAGAGAGAGCGAGGTGGGATAGCGGGTGGGGATAGCGCGGGGACAAATTGGGGGTATCCGGAAATAAGCGTCGCACAATCTCGCTATCCACTTCTTGTTCGAGTGCTGTCCCCACCACCGTCGAACAACAATCGTCAAACGAGCGTTACGCGCCAACGCCGTTTCAGTTCTCCCCATATCCACACCCCCTAATAGTAGTAATAGTCTTATATTAAGAGTTATGCGCACCACCCTCTTCCAGCCCTGCAACGACGCTAACATCTGCGCCGGCAGAGAGCCGAAGGCCGGCTGCCCAAACTGCCTAGGCCGTGGCTTCTATTACCTCAAGGACTGGGCCCAGACCTGCCATTGCAAACGATATGCATCCCCAGCGGGCGCTGATGATCGCCGGTAAATTCTCACGCTTCGGTTAGCACTGCCGCTATATGCCGATGCTTATTTGGCACAACCCCTCGTTGACCGACGCAAAGCTGCCACGTACCTTAGTGGAAAACCGGGGGGCAGAATGGCAAGAAAGGTTAAATCAGCTTCGAACCCAGAGACCGTCAGAAGCAAGCGATCTTACTACAAACAGTCCGATTTCCCTCTTTCAGCCCTACAACAAGCACAGAAAATTGCGTCGGCCATAGTCGATGATTTTGCTGGAGACGGCGGATCGCCGCCCGATGTCGCGCTTTCCATAGGTATCAGCCCTACGAGCAGCGCCTGGCAAAATTTGACAGGTGCTGCGGTTGCATATGGCCTTGTCGATGGCGGCTGGAACGCCAACACAATGAAGCTAACGCCCCTCGGACGGAAGCTCGTCGCCCCAGAAGTCGAAGGGGAGGACTTGGCGGCCCGGCGGGAGGCAATTTTAAAGCCACGGCTGCTGAAGGAATTTTTCGAGAAGTACCGGCGCGCTAAGCTTCCCAGCGACCTCATCGGCGCCAATGTCCTCAAAGCCATGGGCTTGCCGGCTGGAAGAGCCGAAGCGGCACTCGAAATCATCAAACAAAATGGCCGCTATGCGGGGATAATAAGGGAAACTCCGACCGGCCCATTTATAAACCTCGATTCACCCGGTGTACCAGCTCCAGCCGCAACGCCGGGATTTGTTGAACCGGAGTCTCTAGAATCGGTTGATGCGAGCCAAGAGCCCGAGCGAGATTTCGCCGACCCACCACAAGCCGCGATTAAGGCTTCTGCCGCTTTGGCAGCGAAGACGAACCGCGTGTTCATTTCACATGGGAAGAAGCGAGCAATCGTGACTCAAATAAAGGAGCTGCTGGAGTTTGGCAGTTTCGAGCCCGTAGTATCAATCGAACGTGAAGCAACCGCCATCTCGGTCCCAGAAAAAGTGTTCGAGGATATGCGCTCATGTGGTGCGGGCGTCATCCATGTCGGCGCCGAAGGAAAATACCTGGACAAGGACGGAAACGAACTAGCCAAATTAAATGACAACGTGCTCATCGAGATTGGCGCTGCCATGGCGCTGTATGGAAAGAAGGTTATTCTATTAGTCGAGCGCGGCGTCCATTTGCCCTCCAATCTACAAGGCCTCTATCGATGTGAATTCGAAGGTGACAAGCTGGACTATGACTCCACAATGAAGCTTTTAAAGACTTTCAGCCAATTTCGATGAGCGAAATTGCGGCTAGTCGGTTACCGCCTCTCGAAGGGCCGCTTCCGCACGTTCGCCATAGCGGGTTTTTGCCGGCGCTGCTCCTCCGACTGCCGGACCCGCTCCTCCCGAAGCTCTACCACCCGCGACTTCATCCGCGCCATGAGCTCCTCGGCAGCGGCGGTCGGGACGCCCGCCAGCTGGAGATTTCGGATCTCCTTGCGCTGCCTCAGGATCTGGCGGCGCATCTGGCACAGCTCTTCCCGGATACGGCTCAGGTCCATCGGACACCTCCTCGCGCAACGGGAGATAGGGAGCGCAGAGACATTCCCTAGGGACGCCGCGGAAAAACCGGTCCGACAAATGGTCGCAGTCAGCTGCTGTAATCTTAGTGGCTAGCTCCGGATAGGAACGCCAGGCCATCAGGGCTATTGACCTGGTATCACCGGGACCGATCAAGGCGACCGCTGACTGAGAGACAACGAAAGCGCTCCCCGCCGAAACGGAGGAGTGCTCATGCTGCGCTGTTATTTCCATGTCCTGAACGGCAAACGCCTGGTTGACGACGTCGGGATCGAAGTGGCCGATATCGAGGAAGCCAAACTTGAGGCCGTAAAATTCACCGGCACCATCCTGATGACGGAGCACCCCACAGACATTTGGGACGGGACGCCATGGGAGATGAAGGTGACGGACCAGCCCTCCCCTAATCGAGGCCGAACCTACCTCACTCTCACCGTGACGACGGGAACGAGCTAGGAGGCCGCGTCAGTTGGCGGCCCCGTCATTTTGACCATCTGCCCTAACTCACAGACGCAGGGCAACCACCGAAAACCCGTGCGACAATATCCTCAGACAGTTCGCTTCTTCGGTTTTGGAATTGTGCGGCGAGGACCTCGTTCTCCCACGGCTGCTACGCCGTCGGCCGCACGCCTCCCAAACTGAGGAGGCATTAATGACCGAAGAGAAAAAGGTCTGTTCCTACTGCGGAGGGCCTTTCGGCCTCACCCGCCACTACGTCAGCTTTCGGCACCACCTGTGCTCTGAGAAGTGCAAGCAGCAGTTCCTAGAGGCCCGCGCCCGGGACTTCGCCGAGTACAGGCAATGGTGCGGGCGCGTGTCGCGCCCCGACCGCAACTGAGACCTTGCCGATCCCTTCGTCCGGCAAAGCCCCTGACCTCCACTCACTGTGGAGGTCCTCTTTTAGTCATCGGCCACATCCGATGTCTCGGTCCGAGCGAGCGATTTAACTATCTGCAGCTATGGGTTCGAGGTTCCAATGGATTAATCTAAAATCTGTGCAAAAATCGCGCTTTCAATATTGGAGTGCGCGGCCAAATCGCCTTACTGCCGGACAGATTGAAGGGATCGAATTTTACATCCCGCCCGCACTTCGAAGGAGTGCTTTTCATGGGAATTTTAGCGCGCCGACCCAGCATCAAGAAAACCTGCGACTTCTGCAACAGCTCCGCCTTCGGCCTCATGCGCCGGCACAGCGGGGGCAAGACGTTCTGCTCCCCCCACTGCGAAGCGTCGTTCGCAAACTGCCGGATGATTGAGGAGACGCCGGACCGTTTTGCCGGACAGGACGGCGACTTTATCGCCGCGCTCAGCTACCCGAGGCACCAACGCTTATAGCCACGACTAGTTGATGCGATCATCGCTGCCGCGCTCTTGAGAGTCTTAGCGTTGCTGCACACCTCCTCAGGCCGAAGGAGGCCATGATGCCAAGAGAGAAGAACGCCTGCGCCTATTGCGGCAACCACCGCTTCGGCCTGATCCGCCACTTCGTGGGCTTCAAGCACTTCTGCACGAGGCTCTGCAAGGAGCGGTTTCTCGAGCGGCGGGCCCGCGAGATGGCGGAGCATAGAGACTGGCTCGATCGCGTATCCCATAACCGGGCAGTTTTGAAATACCGGTACGCTAGGAAGTGACGCTTCGCTTTATAGGCTTGAGACTTTTTGCTAGAAGCCAGGCGTGGCCGGCTTAGCTCAGTTGGTAGAGCACGTGATTTGTAATCACGGGGTCGCGGGTTCGATCCCTGCAGCCGGCACCAATCCAAGTGCCAGATCGGTGCCAAAGATTGGGTTAACATGTGTTAACTCAATGGCTTAGCGAGACTTAGCAGCGGCTTTAACCTCAGGTCGCTGGTTCGAGTCCGGCAGCGGGCACCATTTCAGAGATGCCAGAGCACTAGAACCGATCGACATTCATCGCATCCATATCATGGCTGCTGCGAGCTTGATGAAGCCTGTGAAGTGTTCTGTTCGCCTGTCGTATCGGGTGGC